>NZ_MJGT01000057.1:33822-97448 GCF_001864975.1 Curtobacterium sp. MMLR14_002 | reverse complement strand
GAGGCACGGTGCGGGCCCGCACCGTGCCTCCAGGCCGTCGGCGCTCGCGTCTAGGCGGCCGGCGCCTCGGCCGGGGTCGTTGCCCCGTACACGGCGGTGAGGATGCTCTCCACCCACTGGATGAGGGCGTCGTCCGGCAGCGCCTGGTCGTGCGGACGCGGCATCGGGATGCTCGTCGCGTTCTGCTGCGGGAACCAGCGCGCCCCCGGGAACATGCGCTTCAGGCGCACCTGCGACGAGTCGGCGAGCTCCTTGCCGGCGACCCGCAGGTTCGAGCCCATCACCACGACGTCGGACAGGCCGACCTGCTGCGCCATGCGACGGAGGCGGGAGACCTCGACCAGGGTCTGAACAGCCTGCGGCGGCTGCCCGTAGCGGTCGGTGAGCTCGTCGAGCACCATGTCGATCGCGTTCGGCTGGGCCGTCGGGGCCGAGGCCGCCGAGAGCTTCTGGTACGCCTCGAGCCGGAGTCGCTCGGACTCGACGTAGTCCTCGGGGATGTGCGCGTCGACCGGGATCTCGAGCCGGAGCTCGGTCTGCCCCTCGGCGACGTCGCCCCGGAACTGCGACACCGCCTCGCCGATCATCCGCAGGTACAGGTCGAACCCGACGCCCGCGATGTGGCCGGACTGCTCCCCGCCGAGCAGGTTGCCGGCCCCGCGGATCTCGAGGTCCTTCATGGCGACCTGCATGCCCGCGCCGAGCTCGTTGTTCGCGGCGATGGTCTCGAGGCGGTCCTGCGCGGTCTCGGACAGCGGCTTGTCGGAGTCGTAGAGGAAGTACGCGTACCCGCGCTCCCGCCCGCGACCGACACGTCCGCGCAGCTGGTGCAGCTGCGACAGGCCGTACTTGTCCGCCTTGTCGATGATGAGCGTGTTCGCGTTCGCGATGTCCAGGCCGGTCTCGATGATCGTCGTCGAGACGAGGACGTCGAAGCGGCGCTCCCAGAAGTCGACCATGACCTGCTCGAGGGCGGTCTCCGACATCTGCCCGTGCGCCACGGCGATGCGGGCGTCCGGCACGATCTCGGCCAGGTGCGCGGCGACCGACTGGATGTCCTTCACGCGGTTGTGCACGTAGAACACCTGGCCCTCGCGCAGCAGCTCGCGGCGGATCGCCGCCGCCACCTGCAGGTCGGACTGCGGGCCGACGAAGGTCAGGATCGGGTGGCGGTCCTCGGGCGGGGTCGCGAGGGTCGACATCTCGCGGATGCCCGTGACCGCCATCTCGAGCGAGCGCGGGATCGGGGTCGCCGACATCGCCAGCACGTCGACGTTCGTCTTGAACTTCTTGAGCTGGTCCTTGTGCTCGACGCCGAACCGCTGTTCCTCGTCGATGATGACGAGCCCGACGTCCTTGAAGGTGATGCCCTGCGACAGGATCCGGTGGGTCGCGATGACGATGTCGACCGTGCCGTCGGCGAGCCCGGCGATGGTCTCCTTCGACTCCTTCTCGGTCTGGAACCGGCTCAGGGCGCGCAGGTGCACCGGGAACCCGGCGAAGCGCTCCTGGAACGTCTCCATGTGCTGGCGGACGAGCAGGGTCGTCGGGACGAGCATGACGACCTGCTTGCCGTCCTGCACGGCCTTGAACGCGGCACGGATCGCGACCTCGGTCTTGCCGTAACCGACGTCACCGGACAGCAGGCGGTCCATCGGGATCGGGCGTTCCATGTCGCGCTTGATCTCGTCGATCGTGGTGAGCTGGTCGGCGGTCTCGGCGAACGGGAACGCCTCTTCCAGCTCGCGCTGCCACGGGGTGTCCGGACCGAACGCGTGCCCTTTCGACGCCATCCGCGCCGAGTACAGCTTCACCAGGTCGACGGCGATGTCGCGGACGGCCTTGCGGGCCTTCGACTTGGCGGCGGACCAGTCCGAGCCGCCCATCTTCGACAGGGTCGGGGACTCGCCACCGACGTAGCGCGACAGCTGGTCGAGCTGGTCGGTCGGCACGAAGAGCTTGTCGCCCGGGTAGTTGCGCTTCGATGGCGCGTACTCGAGCACGAGGTACTCGCGCTGCGTCTTCACGGCGTTCCGGCCACCGCTGGAGACCTCGCGGCTGACGAGCTCGACGAACTTGCCGATGCCGTGGGTCGCGTGCACGACGACGTCGCCCGGCTTGAGCTGCAGCGGGTCGACGACGTTCTTGCGCCGGCTCGCGAGCTTCTTGACGGTGCGGGCGCCCTGCTGGACGCTGCGGCCGTAGAACTCCGCCTCGCTCAGGACCGCGATGCGGGGGTCGGGGATCGCGAAGCCGTGCTCGACGGTCGCGGTCGTCACGACGGCGAACCCCGGCTCGGGCGGCGCGTCGACCGCTGCGGCACGGGCGGCGACCCCGGCGTCGGCGAGCACCTGCACCGCACGCTCCACGAGGCCCTGGCCCTGCGCGGTGACCACGACGGCCCACCCGTCGTCGGTCAGCGACTTGACGTGCGCGATCGCCCCGTCGGCGCTGCCGGCGAAGCTCGGGACGGCCTCGGCCCGGACGCGGATGTACTCGCCGGCCTCGGCAGCGGCCTCGGCGTCGGTGAGGACGCGCTCGGTGTCGCCTTCGTCGAGGCCGGAGTCGAACGGCGACACCGTCCACCAGGTGCGCTGCCCCCGGGTGTTCTTGAGCTGCTGCACGGTCAGGAAGTTGCCCGCGTCGAGGTCGATCGGCGCCTGGGCACCGGCGACCGCTGCGCTCCAGGCCGCCTGCAGGAACTCGGTGTTCGTCTCGGCGAGGCTGTTCGCCCGTCCGTTCACCCGCTCGGGCGAGAACACCGCGATGGTGGCGTCGTCCGGCAGGTAGGAGGTCATCGGCACGAGGTCCTGCACGAGCGCCGGGGCGAGGGACTCCATGCCCTCGACCGGGATGCCCTCGGCGATCTTCGCGAGCATCTGCGACAGGTTCGGGAACTCGTGCAGCATCTCGCGCGCCCGCTGCCGGACGTCGTCGCTGAGCAGGAGTTCGCGCGAGGCGGTCAGCTCGACCGAGCCGAGGTCGTCCTCGGTCGTGCGCTGGTCGGCGACGGAGAACGCCTTGATCGCCTCGATCTCGTCGCCGAAGAAGTCGACGCGCGCCGGGTGGTCGGCCGTGGGCGGGAAGACGTCGAGGATGCCGCCGCGCACCGCGAACTCACCACGGCGGGTGACGAGGTCGACGCGCGAGTAGGCGAGGTCCACCAGCTGGGACGCGATCGCCGCCAGGTCGTTGCCCCGCGAGTCGGTGCGCAGCACCACCGGCGCCAGGGACGTCAGGTTGCTCGCGATCGGCTGCAGCGCGGCGCGGACGCTCGCGACGACGATGGTCTGGCGACGCTCGGCCGGGTCCGCCGCCTGCCACGCCGCGAGCTTCCGGAGCGTCGCGATGCGCGTGCCGACGGTCTGGGCACTCGGGCTGAGGCGTTCGTGCGGCAGGGTCTCCCACGCCGGGAACTCGAGCACGTCGGCATCGGGGACGTAGCTGCCGAACGCTTCGCGGACCGCCTCGGCCTCACGCCCGGTCGCCGTGATGACGAGGACGCACTGCGGACCGTTGCGCTCGGCGAGCAGCGCGCCGAGCAGCGGCACGCGCAGGCCGTCCACGACGGAGAAGTCGGCGTCGCGCGGTGCGGCGCGCAGCACGCGATCGAAGGCGGAGGCGCGCGAGAGCGCAGGGATGATGCCCGAGATCGTCACTCAGGAGATGGTACCGGCCGCCACCGACACCGGCCGCGTCGTGCGCGACGGGCGAACAGCGCCGACGCCCGGCACGGAGCGCTCAGGACGGAGCGTGCACGCGCTGCTGTGCGGCGAGCAGCCCGACCTCGGCGATCGCCTCGACCGCGTCGGCGGCTTCGGCCAGCAGGATCGGCAGCGTCTTCTTCTCGGCTGCGGAGAAGTCACGCAACACGTAGTCGGCCGGGTCCTGCCGACCGGGCGGACGACCGATGCCGACCCGGACGCGCATGAACTCGTTCGTGCCGGTGGCCTTGATGATGTCGCGCAGCCCGTTGTGCCCACCGTGCCCGCCACTGCCCTTCAGGCGGACGGTGTCGAACGGCAGGTCGAGCTCGTCGTGCACGACGACGAGGTCGGCCGGGGTGGCGCTGTAGAACCCGAGCACCGAGGAGACCGGCCCGCCCGAGGTGTTCATGAACGACCCGGGCTTCGCCAGCACGAGTCGTGTGCCGCCGGGCACCAGGCGCCCCTCGGCGACCTGGTTCGGCGTCTTGTGCTTCTTGAACGTCGCTCCCATGCGGGAGGCGAGTTCGTCGAGGACCATCTGGCCGACGTTGTGGCGGTTGCCGGCGTAGTCGGGCCCGGGGTTCCCGAGCCCGACCACCACGAGGATGTGATCCGTCACAGCGTCGACCAGATGTCTTCGAAGGGGTGTTACTCGGAGTCCGCGGCGCCCTCGGCACCCGACTCGGCGCCGGCCTCGGCCGAGGCCTCGTCCGCAGCGTCGTCGTCAGCGGTGCCACGCGGGGTGACGATCGCGACGACCAGCGCCTCGGGGTCGGTCTCGAGCTCGGCGCCCTCGGGGAGCTCGAGCTGCGCGGCGTGGATCTGCACGCCGTCCTCGAGGCCCTCGACGTTCACGGAGACGTGCTCCGGGATGTCGGTGGCGAGCACGAGCAGCGAGATCGTGTTGAGGTCCTGCACGTGGATGGTGCCGGAGAAGGACTCGCCCTCGATGACGACGGGCACGTCGACCGTGACTTTCTCGCCGCGGCGGAGGACCACGAGGTCGATGTGCTCGATGATCTGGCGCACCGGGTCACGCTGGACGTCCTTGACGAGGGCGAGCTGCGCAGCACCCTCGATGTCGAGGTCGACGACCGCGTTGGCGGTACGGACGAGCAGCATGGTCTCGTGACCGGGCAGCGAGATGTGCTTCGGCTCGGTGCCGTGGCCGTAGACGACCGCGGGGATCTTGTCGGCCGCGCGGAGCTTGCGAGCAGCGCCCTTGCCGAACTTGGTGCGGACTTCCGCTGCGAGCTTGGTGTAGTCGGCCATGGTGCCTCCTGGTGTCGGGGACGACGCCGGGGTGCCGGCATCGTGGGGGTCTGTAGTGTTGCAACTCGAACGCGTGCACGCGTGAGGAACGATCCCAGGGTCTTGCCGGGTATCCCACCGCGTCGATCACGGCCGCGCGTACGCAGCCCTCGCCGAAGTCAGGGACTGAGTCTAGCAGGGCTGTCCGGGCGTGTCGTCCCGTGATCTGCCCGCTCCGGCTGCGACGACGCTCAGCGGCCGACCTCCCGCCGGTGCTCCTGCGCGGCGTGGAGGACGTCGCGCGCCCGGTCGCTCGCCGCCTCAGCGTCGTCGCGGGCTGCCTCGAGCCGGGTGATCTCGGCCTCGGCCTGCTCGAGAGCACGCTGGAGCTCCGCGCGGCGCTCCTCCGCCTGTTCGAGATCGGCCTCGGCGGTGTCGAGTGCGGCGTCGGCGTCGCGGGACTCCGTGCGCGCTGCGGTCTCGGCCTGGCGCGCGGCCTTCCGGTCGGCGGCCGGGTCGCGCTTCGGTTCGGGTTCGGCGTCCGGCTCCGACTCCGGGGCGTCGCGCTGCGCGGGCCTGGAGGCGCGGCTCGCCTTCCGCGCACCCCTCGCCTGGGAGATGGGGATGGGTGGGGCATCGCTGCCGGACCAGGCATCGGGGACCGCGTCCGGATCCGCGAGCGCCCCGTCGAGATCGACCGCGTCGAACCCCACGCTCTCGAGCGCCGTCACGAGCAGCCCCGACCGGACGGCCGCGCCGGCGTGCGGGTCCGCCATCGCCGCCTCGATCGTCGACCGGACCTGCTCGAGCACCGCCGGGGTGACGGGGTGTCCGGCGTCGGACGTCAGGTCCGCACCGGCCTGTGCGAGGGCGTCGACGACCTCGGCGCGCTGCCGACGGAGGGTCCGGATCGCGTCGGGGTCGGCGTCGGCCTGGGCCTTCCGGAGCGCCGGTCCGAGGTCGACGGCGTCGTCGAGGGCACCGTCGTGCGCGAGCAGGTCGATCACCCATGCGGCCGGTGCGGGCTTCCGGAGCTTCCCGATCGCCGTGGCGAGGGCACGGTCGTCCTTGCGCACCGCGCGCTGCCGTGCGGTGCGCTCGGCGACGAAGTCCTGCGGCGCGACGAGCAGCAGCTCCCTGGCGACGTCGGCGAACTCCATGCGACCACTGTGCCAGCCAGGATGCCAGGGACTACCAGTCGTGGACGGTGCCGTCGGCCAGGCGGTTGAACGGCAGGTACGCCTGCTCGTAGGGGTACTTGCCGGCCTCGTCGACGTCGAGGCTGACCCCGAGGCCCGGCTCGTCCCCCGGGTGCAGGTAGCCGTCGGTGAACGTGAACGTCTGGTGGAACACCTGGTTGGTCTGCGGTCCGTGCTGCATGTACTCCTGGATGCCGAAGTTGTGGATCGCGAGCCCGAGGTGCATCTGCGCGGCAAGGCCCACCGGGGAGATGTCGGTCGGCCCGTGGAACCCGGACTTGACCTGGTACAGCGCCGCGTACTCCATCGTCTTCTTGAGCGGGGTGACGCCGCCCATGTGGGTGACGGCACCGCGGACGTAGTCGATGAGCTGGTCGCGGATGATGTCCTTGAAGTCCCAGATGGTGTTGAAGACCTCGCCGATCGCCAGCGGCGTCGTGGTGTGCTGCCGGACGAGCTTCAGGGCCTCCTGGTTCTCGGCGGGGGTGCAGTCCTCGAGCCAGAACAGGTCGTAGGGCTCGAGCGACTTGCCGAGCTTGGCAGCCTGCAGCGGGGTCATCCGGTGGTGGCCGTCGTGCAGCAGCGGCAGTTCGGGGCCGAACTCGTTGCGGACGGCCTCGAACACGGTGGGCACGTGGCGCAGGTAGGCGCGGGTGTCCCAGTCCTCCATCGCCGGGTACGCACCGCGCTGGGCGGGCTCGAAGTCGTAGCGGACGCCGGCGTTGCCCTCGGTGGTCCTGTTCGAGGCGATGCCGTAGATGGACTCGAGGCCGGGGACACCGGTCTGCACCCGGATCGAGCGGTAGCCCTCTTCCTGGTGCTCGCGGATGGAGTCGAACAGCTCGGGCAGCTCCTTGCCCGAGGCGTGGCCGTACGCCATGAGCCCGGTGCGCGATGCCCCGCCGAGCAGCTGGTACAGCGGCATCCCGGCGACCTTCGCCTTGATGTCCCAGAGGGCCATGTCGACGGCGGCGATCGCGGCCATCGTGACCGGACCACGGCGCCAGTACGACGACCGGTAGAGGAACTGCCAGGCGTCCTCGATGCGGCTGGCGTCACGGCCGACGAGCAGCGGGACGACGTGCTCGGACAGGTACGCGGAGACCGCGAGCTCGCGGCCGTTCAGGGTGGCGTCGCCGAGCCCGGTGACGCCGTCGGCCGTGGTGAGCTTGAGCGTCACGAAGTTCCGGTTCGGGCTGGTCACGATGACCTCGGCCCGCTCGATCAGCTGGCCGCGGTCCGCCGAGGCCCAGGTGTCCGGACGGCCGGCGGTGGTCTCGGCCGGCCCGCTGTCGGTGGCACCGGGG
Organism: Curtobacterium sp. MMLR14_002; assembly: GCF_001864975.1. Classification (NCBI taxonomy): domain Bacteria; kingdom Bacillati; phylum Actinomycetota; class Actinomycetes; order Micrococcales; family Microbacteriaceae; genus Curtobacterium; species Curtobacterium sp. MMLR14_002. Next base: position 89,984 of record NZ_MJGT01000057.1, on the reverse strand, counting down.
ACCGGGGCCGCGGGGTTCGTGGTGTTCGTGTCGGTCATGCGTGGACTCCTCCGTTGGAGCGTTCGCGGGCGCGTGCCGCGGCGGTGCGGATGCGGTCGGCCGCCGCCGTCACGGCGGCGACCACGGGGGTGGTGTCGAGTTCGGGCGCGACGACGGCCAGGACGTCGTGCACGTCCGAGTCTGGCCCGGGGGCACCGGGGTCGTCCACCAGGTCGGACTGCTCGGTGACGTGCAGCCACCACGCGGCGAGGGCGGTGGCCGCTCCGGTGCCGATGCCGGCCGAGGGGTCGCGGGCGAGCCGGTGCCGCACGACGTCGACGACACGGACGGGCAGCTTCTGCGAGCCGCCGGACGCGATCTGCCGAAGCGTGTGCCGGATGCGCGGGTTGGCGAACCGTTCGACCAGGGCCGTGCGGGCGTCTTTGACCTCGGCCTCGGGCAGCGGGAGTTCGAGCGCGGCTTCGTCCCAGAGCTGCTCGACGGCGGTGCGGCAGACCGGGTCGTCCATCGCCTCGGCCACGGTGTCGTGGCCGAGCTGCAGCCCCAGGTAGGCGAGGAGCGAGTGCGAGCCGTTCAGCAGCCAGAGCTTCCGCTGCTCGTACGGGGTGACGTCGTCGACGATCCGGACGCCGGCCGTCTGCCACGCGGGCCGGTCGATCCCGTCGAAGGCGTCCTCGAGCACCCACTCCGCGAACGGCTCGGTGACGACGGGGACCCGGTCTCCGGCGAGCGCACCCGGCAGTTCCGACAGGCGCGCGACGTCGTCGTCGGTGGTGGCCGGGGTGATCCGGTCGACCATCGAGCTCGGGAACGTGACGTTCGCCTCGATCCAGTCGTGCAGGGCGTCGTCGGTGACGGCGTCGAGCACGGCGTCGCGCAGGACCGCCCCGTTGTGCGTCAGGTTGTCGAGACTGACCAGCGCGATGCGCCCGGAGCCGGCGGCACGGCGGGCGTCGAGCCCAGCGACCAGCCGCGACGGCACGTCGGAACCGGGCCGGTAGCCCTGCTCGGTGACCGTCAGCGTGACGATGGTCGTCTCGGGGGACGCGACCACGTGCCTCCAGGCCGTGTCGTCGCTGCCCGGGTGGGCGGCCACGATCGTGTCGACCACCTCGGCTCCGTCGCCGGACGCGGCCCGGGTGACGAGCGTGTACCGGCAGTCCTGCGCGGTCAACGCGTCCGCGGCGGCGGGCGAGCGGCCGGTGAAGGCGGTGATCCCCCACGGCTCCCCCGTGGTGTGGGCGGTGTACCAGGCGAGGTGGGCACGAGCAAAGGCCCCCACCCCCAGGTGGACGATGCCCGGACGCCGATCGGTCATGCCGACACCGGTACGAGGGAGCGGAGGTACGCCAGGTTGTCGGCGGTGCGGGCCTCGAGCGGGAGGTCGGTGGAGAAGTCCTCGATGGTGACCCATCCGTCGTACCCGACCTGGCGGAGCGCGTCGAGGTACTCGGACACCGACGCCTGGCCGGTGCGCAGGGGTGCCCACTCGTGCTGCCAGATCGAGCTGCCGTCGGCACGGGCGTCACCGGTGTCGACCCAGCGGGCGTTCTTCACGTGGGCGTGTGCCAGGTACGGCCCGAGCAGTTCGAACGCGGCCAGGTGGTCCTCGTACCCCTCGATCACGAGGTTGCCGAGGTCGTGGATGACGCCGACGTGTGCGGGGTCGAGACCGTCGATCAGTCGCAGTGCTGCGGATGCCGACGGCGTGATCGTCATGTGGTGCAGCTCGACGAGTGCCTTCACGCCGAGCTCCGACGCACGCGACGCAACCCACTCGAGATCGGCGCGGGTGCGGTCGAAGAGCTGCGGGTAGGTCTCGCCGGTGCGTTCCTGCTCGGCACGGTAGTGCGGCATCGTGACCCGCACCTGGCGCGCGCCGAGTTCGCTGGTCACGCGCAGCATCGTCTCGACGCCGTCGTGGTCGGCGGTCGGCTGGTAGCCGCCGATGCCCGAGTACTCGAGGCCGGCTGCGTCGGTGACCCGGGCGATCTCGCCGACCCGGTCGCGGATGCCGGTGTACTGCCAGGTCGAGTTGTTGCCCGCCCAGAACGACCGTTCGGCGGGGACCTCGACGCCGTCGGCCGGGCGGTCGTCGACGATGCGCCACTCGATGCCGTCCCAGCCCTGTGCGGCCAGGGTCTCGGCGGCTTCGGACGGGGTCCAGTCGGGGGTGGAGGCGGTGAACACGGAGAACTTCATCGGGTGGCTCCTTCGGTCGCGCTGGCGGTGGCGGGTGTGCCGACGACGGGCACCACGTCGTCGTACTTCCCCTCGATCACGTCGTCGATGCGCACGGGGTGTCCGAGCGTCGCGCTGACGTAGAGCCCGCGGACGGTGGCGAGCGACACCAGGGCCGCGTCGACGGTGACACCCGGTTCGCGTCCCTGCCGGATCGCGTCGACGATGTCCGTGTACTGCCGAGCGTGCCCCGCGGCGAAGTGGTCGGGTTCGGCCGGGCCGCCGACGACGTGCTCGGGCGGGACGACCTGGTCCTTCTGGTCGACCGCACCGGCGACCGCGGTGGCGTTCGACGTGGTGGACGCGGACTCGAGCGTGGCGGTGTCCGGGGCGATGTGGAAGTACGCGAGCCGGTCGTCGTCGACGATGGCGGAGCCGTGCGTGCCGTACACGGCGTACCGGGCGGAGAGCCCCGGGTACGCGGCGGTCGTGCAGTGGACGACCCCGAGCGCCCCGCCGGCGAACCGGACGGTGGCGACGGCGGTGTCCTCGACCTCGATGCGGTCGTGGGCGAGCAGGCCGGTCTGCGCGGAGATCTCGACCGGACGACCGAGCGCCCAGACGAGCAGGTCGACGGTGTGCACGCCCTGGTTCATCACCGCGCCGCCGCCGTCGAGCGCCCAGGTGCCGCGCCAGTCACCGGAGTCGTAGTACCCCTGCGACCGGTACCACGCGACGCTCGCGAGCCCCGAGGTCACGGTGCCGAACCCGCCGTCGTGCGCGGCCCGGGCGACGGCCGCCGACGCCGGGTCGAAACGGTGCTGGCTGATGACGCTCGTGACCAGCCCGCGGTCACGAGCGGCTGCGGCGAGCGCCGCGATCTGCCGTGCCCGGGGCATCGTGGTGTCGAGCGGCTTCTCGATGACGACGTGCTTGCCGGCGGCCAGGGCGGCCTCGGCGAGCTGCACGTGCATGCCGGACGGCGAGCAGATCGCGACGACGTCGATGTCGGTCTGGTCGATCGCCTCTTCGATGGTGGACGTGGTGATCGGGCGGGCGACGCCCATCGCCTCGATTGCGTCGGCTGCGCTCGTGGCGGCTTCGGGCACGGCGTCGACGAGGGCGACGACCTGCAGGTCGGGGTGGTGGACGGCGACGGTGGCGTGGTGGCGTCCGATGACGCCGGCGCCGACGACGGCCAGGCGGAGCGGGTTGGTGGGTTCGGTCATCGCAGGGTGACTCCGATCTGGTCGGTGAGGGTGCGGAAGGCCCGGCCGGCACGACCGAAGGCCGCGGGGCCGGAGAACCCGCCGAGGGAGGTGAAGTCGCTGAGGTGCGGCTCGAGCGAGACGTACCCGGAGTACCCGGCGTCGCGGAGCGCGGTGAGGGTCTGGAGCAGTTCGCCGTCACCCTCGCCCGCGGGGACCACCGACGAGTCGGCGGCGAGGGCGTCCTTGACCTGCAGGTAGTCGACGAACGGAGCGAGCTGCTCCCAGCCGTCGGTGAAGGGCCGGACGCCGCACTGCACGTAGTTCGCGTTGTCCCAGGCCAGGCGGAGCGCCGGGGACCCGACGCTCTCGACGATGTCGAGCACCCGCGCGGGGACGTCGCCGTAGATGTCCTTCTCGTTCTCGTGCAGCAGCGTCACGCCTTCGCGCTCGGCGAGGTCGGCCAGCGCCCGTATCCGGACGAGGACGTCGTCGCGGACGTCCTCGGGGCTGCGGCCCTCGAAGTAGAACGAGAAGATCCGGATGTTCGTCGTGCCGAGGGCGTGCGCGGCACGGATCGCACGGGCGAGCCGTGACACCTCGTGCTCGACGGGTTCGTCGACGGGCACCTTGCCGATCGGCGAGGCGATCGCGGACACGGTCTGCCCGCGCTCGTCGAGCAGCCGGTGGAGTCCGGCGAGCTGGTCCTCGTCGAGGTCGACGACGTTGACGCCCCAGGCGCTGCGGACCTCGATGGCGCTCGCGCCGAGCGCCTGGAGGACCGCGACCTGGACGACCGGATCGGCGTCGATCTCGTCGCCGAAACCGGAGAGTTCCCAACTGGGCTGGGTCATTGCATTCCCTTCATGCGACCAGACTGGAGGCGCGGGGCGGGCTGGCACCGCGCCTCCAGGCAGTCTGTGGACAAGTCGGCAGACTGCACAGCGCTACTTGACGGAGCCGGCGGTGAGCCCGCCGACCAGGTAGCGCTGGAAGATCAGGTACAGGGCGACGACGGGGACGGCGCAGACGATCGAGGCGGCCATCATCTGGCCGTAGATCGGGACGGCGCCGCCCTCCTGGGTGGTGCCGAGCACCTGCAGGACCACGGCGACCGTCCGGGTGTTCGGGGTCGTCATGATCGTGGAGAACAGGACGTCGTTCCAGCCGAGCAGGAAAGCGAAGATCGCGGACACGACGATGCCGGGCCACGACAGCGGGAGGACGATCTTCGTCAGGATCTTCGTCGAGCTGGCGCCGTCGATGCGCGCCGCTTCCTCGAGTTCCTTCGGCAGGCCGCGCAGGTAGGTGACCATCACCCACGTCGAGAACGGCAGGGCGAAGGTCAGGTAGGTGACGAACAGGCCCCAGCGGGTGCCGATGATCTGCACGCCGGTGGCGCTGGCGATGTTCGAGAACACCACGAAGACCGGCAGGAGCAGGAGCGTGCCGGGGATCGACTGCAGGGCGAGGAGCCCACGCAGGATCGTCAGGCGCCCGAGGAACCGGAACCGGACGAGCACGTAGGCCGTGGACACGGCGAGCGCGGCACTCGCGACGGCGACGGCACCGGCGGTGAGCATCGAGTTCACCAATCCCTCGCCGAGGGCGACGGTGGACCAGATCTCGACGTAGTTCGACAGCGTGAACTCCGACGGGAAGTACTCGCCACGGGCGACCGCGACGTCGGAGTTGACCGAGCCGAACAGGATGTAGAGCACCGGGACGGCGATGAACGCGATGATCACCGCGATGACGGTGACGAGCAACCAGCGCGGCAGCAGCCGGGTGACGTCGGTGTCGTAGGGACGCTTGCTCCGTCGGCCGCCGCTGCCGGTCGTGATGCTCTCGGTGAGCGTCGCGGTGGGGCGGGTGCGGGTACTGAAGGACGTGCTCGGGGTGGTCATGCGCGTGCTCCGTCGATGTCGGCGGCGGTCGGGGCGGCGGCGAGCGTGGCGCGGTCGGCGCGACGCTGCTTCCGGTTGGGGCCGGCGTCGTCGCCGGTGTCGAGCTTGACCGCCCGCAGGTAGACGAACAGCGGGATCGCGACGATCACGAGCGAGCAGATCGCCATCGCCGCGGACAGGCCGAAGCGGAACGACTGGAAGCTCGCGATGTACGTCAGGACGGGCATCACCTCGACGCTGGACGGCAGCGGGATGCCGAACAGCACGAACGGCAGCGTGAAGTTGTTGATGTTGTGCAGGATCGAGATGATCACCGCGAGGCTGAGGGGTCCGCGCAGGTACGGGAAGATGATGTACCGCAGCTTCGCCCACCAGGTCACCCCGTCGAGTGCGGCGGCCTCGTGCACCTCGTTGTCCACGGCCTGCAGTCCGGCCAGGGACAGCAGGTAGACGAAGGGCCAGCTCGTCCAGATCATCACGCCGGCGAGCGCCCAGTACGACGCCGAGCCGTTCAGCCACAGCACGTCGGTGTGCAGGATCGAGTTCACGACCCCCTGCGGCTGGAGCATCGTGCGGAAGAACGTGCCGACGACGAACGCGGGGAGCACGTACGGGATCAGGTAGATCGAGCGGACGAGCCCGCGACCGGGGAACCGGTTCTGGGTCGAGATCGCGGCGGCGACCCCGATCGGCACGGTCACCGCGGTGACGAGCACCGACAACGACACCGAGATCCAGATGGAGTGCAGCAGCGGCGAGTTCGTGAACGCCTCGGTGAAGTTCGCGAACCCGACGAACGGGGCGCTGAACCACTGGCGGAGCGTGTACTGGTCGAGGTCGAGCATCGCGATCCAGAAGCCCACCAGGAGCGGCACCACGATGACGGCGAGCATGAGGACGCCGCCGGGCAGGAGCATCCACAGCGGGCGCTCGCGTTTGTAGAGGGGCGTCTTGCCGGCCGGGCGGACCGGCCGGGGCGGCGCCGCGTCGGTGCGGGGCCTGGTCTGCGTGCTGGTCATCACAGACCTCCGTTCTTCTGACGGTCGAGGGTGGCCTGGGCGTCCTTCTGGGCGTCCTGCAGTCGCTTGCGGAGCTGGTCGTCGGTGACCTCGCCGGACTTCAGCGACGGGATCGACTGCACGACCACGTCGACCAGGGCGAGCTGGATGTCGGACCAGGCGCCGGTGAACGCGGTCGGCTTGGACAGGCGGCCGGCGTCGATGATCGGCTTGAGCTGCGGGTTGTCGGCTGCCAGGTCGGCGGCGGCCGACGCGTTGGTCGGCAGGTTGCCGAACAGGTCGTAGTACTCGAGCTGGGCCTTCGGGGCGCTGAGCTGCTTGACGAACGCGAACGACAGCTCCTGCTTGGTGCCGTAGTCGGCGACGACCCAGTTGTCGCCGGACAGGATGCTGGCGGCCTCGATCCCGTCGGACGGCCGCTCGGACGCCCCCGGCGGGACGGTGGGCAGCAGGGCGAACTCGTACTTGCCGTCGACCTTGGTGTCCGTGAAGGAGTTGATGGCGGTGGTGGTGGTCATCGGGAAGAACGCGGCCTTGCCCTCGGTGAACTGCGCGAGGGCCTGGGCGTTGTTCCAACCGATCGCGGCCGGGTCGACGACGCCGTCCTTCGTGACCCAGTCGAAGTAGGTGCGGTACGCGTTCTCGACGGCCTTGCTGTCGATCTCGGCCTTCGAACCGTCGACGATCGTGTTCCCGGCGTTCTGGGCCATCCCCCACACGAACTTCCAGGGGTCGAAGCCGTCGGCGTAGGCGATCGCCATTCCGTGGCGACCGTCAACCGTGGTGGCCTTCGCGTCGGCGGTGAGCTCGTCCCACGTCGTGGGCATGTCGGTGATCCCCGCCTTGGCGAGCAAGTCCTTGTTCACCGCCATCACGAACGGACGGCTGGCGAACGGGATCCCGATCTGCTTCGACCCACTCGGACCGGAGATGCCGAACGACGCGGGGTCGAACTGGTCCTTGCCGCCGATCGCGTCCCACTCCTTCGTGCCCATCTCGACGAAGGCACCGGTGGCGTACGCGGTCGGGGTGAAGGTCGTGCCGATCGCGTAGACGTCGGGACCCTGCCCGGAGATGACGCTCGTCTGGATCGCGGTCAGTTCCTCCTGCGCGGACGAGTAGGTCTCCCACTGGATGTCCGCACCGGTCGTGCGCTTGAACTCGGCGGCGGTCTCCCGCTGCCACTGCTTGCGTTCCTTGGGGTAGGTGGTGTCCGCGCCCATCATCACGCGGAGGGTGTTCGGGTCGTCGCCGCTGCCGTTCACCACGGCGCATCCCTGCAGGGACAGTGCGGTGAGGGCGACCACGGCGACGGCACCGACGAGGGTGCGGACTTGCAGTCTTCGCGTCTTCACGGGGGTTTCCTCCTCGAGACCTCCTCCGAGCGGCGCTGCTCGGTGGCACCACTGTTCCGCCGTTGGCAACATGCGGCAACCGGTTGCCACTTGTTGCCAGACGCGAATACGTTCGGCCTCGTGAAGGACCTCTCGACGGACGGCGGCGGGCGCACGGGTGGTGCCGCTGGCGGTGCTGGTGGCGCCGTCGCCGCTGGCGCGGGCGCCGCCGTTGGTGCTCGCGCTGCCGGCGCCGCCGCTGGTGCCGCGCGTCGCGTCACCATCCGCGACATCGCCGACGCCACCGGGGTCGCCGCGTCCACCGTCTCCCGCGCCCTGTCCCTGCCCGACCGGGTCAACCCCGTCACCCAGGAGCGCATCCAGCGGGCGGCCCGCGAGCTCGGCTACGTCGCCAACTCGCAGGCCCGGGCGCTGACCTCCGGGCGCACCCGCGCCGTCGCCGTGCTCGTGTCCGACATCACGAACCCGTTCTACTTCGACGTCATCCGGGGCACCCAGCACCAGCTCGCCGGAGCCGGGTGGACGCAGCTGCTCGTCGACACCGAAGAGTCCGCCGACGCCGAGATGGCCGCACTCACCGCCGTGGGGGCGAAGGCCGACGGGGTCGTGCTCACGGCGTCACGCCTGTCCGACGCGCAGATCGCACGGTTCGCCGAGCGGATCCCCCTGGTCGTCGTGAACCGTCGGCCCACCGGCGTGCCCTCGGTGCTCATCGACACCCCCGGCGGGGTGGAGCAGGCGGTGCAGCACCTGGTGTCGCTGGGACACCGGGAGATCCTGTACGTCGCCGGGCCGGACAGCTCGTGGTCGAACGAGCGTCGGTGGCGCGCGCTCGTGCAGGTCGCCAAGCGCCTGGGGATCCGCGTCGCCCGAGTGGGGCCGCACGCACCCTTCGTCGACTCCGGCGCCGCGGCCGCCGACGCCGCCGTGCACGCCGGTGCGACCGCGTGCATCGCCTTCAACGACCTGATCGCCATCGGGATGCTCGCCCGACTGCGGGAGCGCGGGGTCCGCGTCCCCGAGGACATGAGCATCGTGGGCTGCGACGACATCTTCGGCGCCGACTTCTGCAACCCGCCGCTCACCACGATGACCTCGCCGATCGAGCGGGCCGGCCGGGTCGCGATCCGGATGCTGCTCGGACGGCTCGGCGCCCTGCCCGCCGACGAACTGCCCGGGGAGCACATGTCCGGCGCCGTCGCCCTGCCCACCCACCTGACCGTGCGCGAGTCGACCGGGCCGGCACCGCGCGCCCACAACGACTGATCCCGCACTCGCCACCGGCGAACCCGCCGCCCTCGAAGGAGTCGATGATGACCCGCACCAGCACCCCCACCCGGCTCGCACCGCACCCCGACCGGCTGTTCCCCGCCGACCCCGGAGCGCGAGCCGTGGCACGCACCGTGTACGAGGCGGTCAAGGACGCCCCGATCATCTCGCCGCACGGGCACGTCGACGCGGCGCTGATCGCCTCGGACCAGCCGTTCAGCGACCCTGCGTCGCTGCTCATCACCCCCGACCACTACGTGCTCCGCCTGCTGCACGCGAACGGGGTGGACCTGGCCGCGCTGGGACGCGCGGACCTGTCGGGGCCCCGCCCGGACTCGCAGGCTCGCCCAGCGGCGTCGGCGCATCGCTGGCGCGATGCCGCTGAGCCGACGCCGCCAGGCCGTGCCATCTGGCGACAGCTGGCGGAGCACTGGGACGACTTCCTCGGAACCCCAGTGCGCTACTGGTTCGAGACGGAGCTGCACGACGTGTTCGGGCTCGACCAGGCGCCGTCCGCCGCGAACGCGGACGACCAGTACGACCACCTCGCCGGCCTGCTGGCGTCGCCCGCCTTCCGGCCACGCGCGCTCTTCGACGCCTTCGGCATCGAGGTCCTCGCCACCACGGACGGCCCGGCGGACGACCTCGCTGCGCACGCGCAGCTCGCGGCGGACCCCGGCTTCACCGGCCGGGTGCTCCCCACGTTCCGCGCGGACGCCGTGTTCGACCCGACGCGGTCGGACTGGAGGCCCGTGGTCGCGTCGATCGGCGAGGCCGCCGGCATCGACACGGGCACCCACGCAGGGCTGTTGGCGGCTCTCCGCGCACGTCGCCACCACTTCATCGAGCACGGTGCGACCGCCACGGACACCGGAGTGCTCGACGCGGGCTCCGCTCCCCTGCCGTCGAACGAGCGGGAGCGCATCCACGCGGCGGCGCTGCGCGATGCGTCCTCGGTCACCGAGGCCGAGGCGACGGCGTACCGGCACGACATGCTCTACCGCTGGGCGGAGATGAGCGTCGAGGACGGCCTCGTCATGCAGCTGCACCCCGGGGTGATCCGGAACCACCACACCCCGACGCTCGAGCGCTTCGGGCCGGACACCGGGCACGACCTGCCGGCCGTCGGGTCCTTCACCGAGCCGCTCCGGCCGCTGCTCGAGTCCTTCGGCACCGCTCCCGGGTTCCACCTCGTGCTCTTCACCGTCGACGAGTCCGTCTTCTCGCGCGAGATCGGGCCGCTGGCGGGCTTCTACCCCGCCGTGTACGCGGGCGCACCGTGGTGGTTCATCGACACCCCGGCGGCCATCGGGCGCTACCGGTCGGCCGTCACCGACTCGGCGTCGTTCACCAAGACCTCCGGGTTCATCGACGACACCCGCGCGTACTGCTCCATCCCCGCGCGGCACGACATGGCACGGCGGGCGGACGCGGCGTACCTGGCGTCGCTCGTGGTCACGCACCAGGTCGCCGAGGAGGACGCCGTCCGCACCGCCCGGCGGATCGTGTCCGACATCCCGAAGGCGACGTTCAAGCTCTGACGCTGGCGGCGCCGCGCTGCCGCGTGGTGCGAGGTTCCGTGCCTGGTGCGAGGGTTGCCGGGTCGCACGGAACACGGAACCTCGCACGGTTCGGCGCTGCGGCGGTACGGTTGGGCGCATGACGGAGCGGGTGACGGCGGCGTACGGCGCTCGGGCCGACGAGTACGCGGCGCTGCTCGGGTCGATGGACACCGTCCACCCCGACGACCGAGCCCTCGTCGACGCCTGGGCAGCCGGTCGCAGCGGTCCCCTGGTCGACGCCGGGTGCGGCCCCGGTCACTGGACGGCGCACCTCGCACGGCAGGGGCACCGTGTCAGCGGCATCGACGCGGCGCCTGAGTTCGTCGAGCACGCACGACGGACGCACGGCGCCGTGGACGCGGACATCGACTTCCGGGTCGCGTCGCTCGACGCGCTCACGCTCGCGGACGGCAGCGTCGGCGGGGTCCTGGCCTGGTACTCGGTGATCCACCACGAACCGTCGCAGATCGGTGGGGCACTCGCCGAGTTCCATCGGGTGCTCGCGCCCGGCGGTGGGCTGCTGCTCGGGTTCTTCGAGGGTCCCGCGGTCGAGGCCTTCGACCACGCGGTCGTCACCGCCTACCGCTGGCCGGTCGCGTCCCTGGCGGCGCTGCTGGAGGAAGCGGGCTTCGACGTCGTGGACGTCCACACCCGCACGGACCCGGGGCACCGGCCGCACGGGGCGATCAGTGCGGTGCGCCGCTGATCGGCCGCGGTGTCAGGGCTGCCAGCCCGGAGTGACGAGTCCGGTCTCGTAGGCGAACACGACGAGCTGCGCGCGGTCGCGGGCACTGAGCTTGATCATCGCTCGGGAGACGTGGGTCTTCGTGGTGAGCGGACTGACGAACAGCCGCGCGGCGATCTCGGCGTTGGTGAGCCCGACCGCCACGAGCTGCATGACCTCGCGCTCGCGATCAGTGAGCACCGAGAGGCCCGGCGCGAGGGACGACGGCTTCGCGTGGGTGGCGTACGCCTCGACCAGGGAACGGGTCGCACCGGGTGAGAGCAACGAGTCGCCGGCCACCACGGTGCGGACGGCGCGGAGGAGCTCGGCGGGTTCCGTGTCCTTCACCAGGAACCCGGCCGCCCCGGACCGGATCGCCTCGAAGACGTAATCGTCCTGCTCGAAGGTCGTGAGGATGACGACGTGCACGCCGTCGAGGTCCGGGTCGTCGCTGATGCTGCGGGTGGCGGCGAGCCCGTCGGTGCCGGGCATGCGGATGTCCATGAGCACCACGTCGGGTCGCAGCGCCCGGGCAGCTTCGACCGCAGTGTCCCCGTCGCCGGCCTCGCCGACGACGGCCATGCCGGGTTCGGCGTCGAGGAGCGCGCGGAGGCCGGCACGGATGAGGACCTGGTCGTCGACGAGCAGGACGGTGATCGGGGTCATGATCCGGCTCCGTCCGCGACGTCGATCGAACCGGCGTCCTCGGTCGAACCGGCGTCGTCGGTCGAACCGGCGGTACTGATCGGCAGGCGCGCCACGACGCGCCAACCACCGTCCGTCGTCGGACCCACGGACAGCTCTCCGCCGACGGCGGCGGCGCGCTCCCGCATGCCGATGATGCCGTTGCCGGTCGCGCCGAGGCCGACTCGTCGCGCGGAGCGGTCCGGGACGGCCGACGGGTGGTCCTCGACGACCAGGTCGACGACGTCGGCCCCGACGGTGACCACCACCGACGTGTCGTGTCCGGGGGCGTGCTTCATGACGTTGGTGACGGATTCCTGCACGATGCGGAAAGCGCTCCGGCCGCTGGTCCCGGTGACGCTCGACGGGTCGCCGTGGATCCGGAGATCGACCGCGACGCCGGCGGCACGCGCTCGATCGACGAGCTCCGCGACCCGATCGAGGCCGGGAACGGGACTCCGATCGGGTCCACCGGTGCTCGCGGGGCCGCCGTCCACCGAGCGCAGCACCCCGAGGATCGTCCGGAGCTCGACGAGCGCATCGCGGCTCGAGTCACGGATGTTCAGCAGGGCGTCGTGGGTCTGCGCGGGGAGTCCGTCACCGAGGTGCAGAGCCACGCCCGCCTGCAGGTTGATGAGGGACATGCTGTGCGCCACCGAGTCGTGCAGTTCGCGGGCGATGCGCACACGCTCCTCGCCCGCCCGCACCCGTTCGGCTTCGGCACGCTGTCGACGGCGTTCGGCGACCCGCTCGACCTGCACCCGGACGAGTTCGGACACGGCGATGGTCACCGTCAGCCACGCCGCGCACAGCAGCACAGCACCGAGGTCGAGCCCCGGAGCCCGGCCGAGCAGCACGTCGGCCGACGGGAGCACCAGGACGGCGACGACAGCGGCCACCGCCACGGTCCGTCGGTGGCCCCGCAGCCACGCGTTCGCGACGGCCATCGTGAGCGCCGCCACGAAGGGCCCGCGGGGGCTGACGACCAGGGCGTACCCGACGGTCGTCGCCAACGTGACGAGCAGCACCGACCGTGGCCACCTCCACCGCCACGGCAGGACGACGACGCCGGCCACGAGGAGCGCGCCGGCGAGTGGGCCGAGCACGACGGGATCGACGCCGCCGACCGCACCGTGTCGTGCCCACGGCGGACCGCCCGGCCCTGCGACCGTGATGCGGGACGCGAGGATCGTGCCGACGATCTGCACGACGGCCACCGGCAGGACCCGACCGGACCGGGCGAACCGCTGGCGCCCCGGCCAGCGGTCGCCAGCCGAGTCGCGGTCGTCTTCACGTGGCCCTGTCGTCATGGGTCGAGCCTAGGGACGTCGGTCCGCGCCGGCATCGACCGCGGGGGTGCCTGTGGACTACTCCCCGGGGAGTAGGTCCCTGGTGAGGAACGACCGCAGTACGACCGCGGGAGCAGACGGAATTGGGGCTGCGCGGCGGACGCGTGGCGGGCCTCCAGGCCGGAGAGTCGACGTGTCGCGACAGCGGCCCCGAAACCGACCACAGGAGATCACCGTGTTCACGTCCATCACCGCATCCGCACTCACGACGGCAGCAGCCCACGGCCCGTACTGGCAGGGCGGCGGATTCCCGTTCTTCCTGTTCCCCGCGTTCTTCTTCTTCGCGTTCCTGGTGTTCGGGGTGCTCCGACGAGGGAGCTGGCGCGCCCGCTCCGACGCCCGCGGTGTGCTGGCCGACCGGTTCGCTCGCGGCGACATCGACGCCGAGGAGTACCGCGCCCGGCTGTCCGAGCTCAGCCGGAAGTGACCGCGAGCGCGGCGAGGATCTCCCGCACGGTGTCGTCGACCGATCCGTCGATCGACACCGCGACGGCGGCCTCGTCGGGCTGCGGCCGCTCGAGGGTCGCGAACTGCGAGTCGAGAAGCGTCGTCGGCATGTACTCGTGCTGGCGGTGGGACTGCCGTTCGGCGATCAGGTCGCGCGACCCGTCGAGGAAGGCGATGACGAGACCCGGCGCCGACTCGCGTAGACGGTCCCGGTAGGCACGCTTGAGCGCCGAGTTCGCCATCACGCACCGGGAGCCGTCCGATTCGACCGCGGCGATCCGCTCGGCGCAGGCGTCGAGCCACGGCCAGCGGTCCTCGTCGGTGAGCGGGATCCCCTGCCGCATCTTCTCCTTGTTGGCGACCGGGTGCAGGTCGTCGGCGTCGACGAAGACGCAGGGTTCGCCCTGCGCGACCAGGGCGTCGGTGAGCGCCTGGCCGATGGTGGACTTGCCGGAGCCGGAGACCCCCATCACGAGGACGGGCGGGTGGACAGCGAGCTCGCTCATCCCTCCACAGTATTGATCCGGTGAACTCTGGTCCCCAGTTCCCGCAACACCTGTGCGGTCCCAGACCGCCGGTCGTAGGTTGGGCGCCAACGTCAGGACAAAGGAGGCCCTCGTGGCAGACAACAACGGTCAGGCGAACATCGGAGTCGTCGGACTCGCAGTGATGGGCTCGAACCTCGCCCGCAACCTCGCATCGCGCGAAGGCAACACGGTGGCGGTCTACAACCGCACCTACGCCCGCACCGAGGAGCTGCTCCAGGAGCACGGCGACGCCGGGTTCATCGCGTCCGAGGACATCGACGGGTTCGTCGCCTCGCTGTCGAAGCCCCGGACCGCCATCATCATGGTGCAGGCCGGCAAGGGCACCGACGCCGTGATCGGACAGCTCGCCGAACGCTTCGAACCGGGCGACATCATCGTCGACGGCGGCAACGCGAACTTCCACGACACCATCCGACGTGAGCACGACCTGCGCGAGAAGGGCCTGAACTTCGTCGGCACCGGCATCTCCGGTGGAGAAGAGGGCGCACTCAAGGGCCCGTCGATCATGCCCGGTGGCTCGAAGGAGGCATGGGAGACGCTCGGGCCGATCCTGAAGTCGATCGCCGCGGTCGCCGAAGGAGAACCGTGCGTGACCCACATCGGCACCGACGGCGCCGGGCACTTCGTCAAGATGGTGCACAACGGCATCGAGTACGCCGACATGCAGCTCATCGCCGAGTCGTACGACCTGCTCCGTCGCGTCGGCGGGCTCTCGGTGGAGGACCTGGTGCAGGTCTTCGACGAGTGGAACAAGGGCGACCTCGAGTCCTACTTGATCGAGATCACCGGTGAGGTCCTCAAGCAGCGCGACGCCGACACCGGCAAGCCGCTCGTCGACGTCATCCGTGACGCGGCCGGCTCGAAGGGCACCGGCGTCTGGACCGTGCAGAACGCCGTGGGCCTGGGCATCCCCGTCTCGGGCATCGGCGAAGCCGTGTTCGCCCGCGCGGTGTCGTCGAAGCCGACGCAGCGTGCCGCCGTGCAGCAGTCGGTCAAGAACCGTCCGCAGATCGCCGAGGTGCCGGACACCTTCGCCGACGACGTCCGTGCGGCGCTCTACGCCTCGAAGGTCGTCGCGTACGCACAGGGATTCGACCTCATCATCGCCGGGGCGAAGGAGTACGGCTGGGACATCGACCTCGGCAACGTCGCGAAGATCTGGCGGGGTGGCTGCATCATCCGCGCTCAGTTCCTGAACCGCATCGTCGAGGCGTACGCCGAGAACCCGAAGCTCGAGTCGCTGCTGGTCGACCCGTACTTCGCGAACGCGGTCGCCGAGGGCGAAGCCGCCTGGCGCCGCATCGTCGGCATCGCGGCTGCGTCGGGCGTCCCCGCGCCGGGCTTCTCGTCCGCGCTGTCGTACTTCGACTCGCTCGCGTCCGACCGTCTGCCGGCGTCGCTGATCCAGGGCCAGCGCGACTTCTTCGGCGCGCACACCTACCAGCGCATCGACAAGGACGGCACCTTCCACACGCTGTGGTCCGACGACGACCGCCGCGAGGTCGAGCAGGAGCCGTCCACGCACTGACGACCGCGCCCACTGCCGACCACCGTGGTCGGTGCGGGGCATCGCAAGGAGGGCCTCGCTGAACCCGGGGCCCTCCGCTGCGTCAGGCGACGATGCGTTCCCGTGCCAGGTCGGCGACGAGCCGGTCCAGCCGTGGACCGCGCCCGAGCAGCCGACGCGAACCGGGGGCGGTCCGGACGAAGAACGTCGCCACCGCGGGGGTGTCGTCCGGTCGTACGTGGTGGATCGCCACCGCACACGCGCGGCGAGCGCCAGCGGAACGGCCAGGGCGCTCGGAGCCACCGTCTCGCCCCGAGCCGTCCGAGCCGTCCGAGCCGTCGACGCCGTCCGCCACGTCTTCGAGTCCGACGTGCACGACACGACTCCACCGGATCACGAGCAGCCGGGTCGCCCGCCGTTCGTCGAGTTCCCACAGGGAGGCCTCGGTGGCGCCGAAGGCCCAGGTCACGCGCGAACCGAGGTGGGTGTCCGGACGGACTTCGTCGACGACACCACGGAGTTCGGGCGTCGGCGCCGCCGGCACCAGCCACACCGTCGGGTCGATCCGCCGGATGGCGAGCGCGAGGGCCTCGTCCGCCTGCCGCCGCCGTGCCGTCGCGGTCCGCACGACGGCGACCACGATGACCACGACACCGAGGGCGATCGCGCCGAACTCCACGATGCCGTACCAGGAGAGGTCGACGCCCGGCGCAGTCGAGACCACGACGATCCGGGTGATCAGGAGGACCAGCCAGACGACGACGATGACCCAGCGCAGGGTGGCGAGTCGACGTGCCGGAGACATCGGTGTCCGCCCGGCACCGCGGGCACGACCGGACCGCGGGACACCATCCGGACGCTGCAGCACGGTCCGATCCTCCCACGAGCCGCGCGCCACCTGCTGGCCGAACCCGATGAACGCGCGGGGAAGCTCGCACACACAGCCCACGAGCGGCCGGGCGACCTACGCTCGGGCGGTGACCACCGAGACGACGGACGAACCGATCGGCCAACCGACGGCGGGTCCGTCGGACGGCCCGGGCGGGCCCGATGCCCCTTCGACCCGACGTTGGACGCTGATCGCCGCGATCGTCGGCGTCGTGGCCGCCGCCGCGTTCCTCGGTGTCGCCGAGTTCGGCGCGCTGCTGCTCGGCGGAGCGGGCAGCCCCCTGGTCGCCGTCGGATCCGCCGTCATCGACCTCGCTCCCCCGGGTGCGAAGGACTTCATGGTCGCCGTGTTCGGCACCGGGGACAAGGTCGCCCTGTTCGTGCTCATGACGGTGATCGTCATCGCGATCAGCGCCGGTGCCGGTGTCCTCGAACGTGCACGACCGCCCTTCGGTGCCCTCGTGTTCGCCGCCGGTGGCGTGCTGGCGCTGCTTGCCGTCAGCACCCGCTCGGGCAGCGGGACGCTCGACGGTGCCCCGACGGTCCTCGGCATCGCGGCAGCGGTGGTCGTCCTGCGCCTGCTGCTCCAGCGGCTGCGCCGGTGGGAGGCCGCGGCGACCGTGCCGACGGCGGCACCGCGACCCGCCTCGACGGAGCGCCGGACGTTCCTGGTCTGGGGCGTCGCGACGGCGACCGTCGCGGTCGTGGTGGGCACCGCCTCCCGGCTGGGGTCGTCCGCGATGCAGGCGGCCGCTGCTGCCCGGCGGGCCATCCGGCTGCCCGCCGCGGCGACCGCTGCACCGGCGGTCCCCGCGGGTGCGTCGCTCGACGTCGACGGCATCACCCCGTACATCACGCCGAACGCCGACTTCTACCGGATCGACACGGCCCTGCGGGTACCGCAGGTCGACCCCGCCGACTGGTCGCTCCGCATCCACGGCGCGGTCGAGAACGAGATCACGCTGACGTGGGACGAGCTGCTCGCACTGCCGCTCGAGGAGCACGTGGCCACCCTGAGCTGCGTGTCGAACGAGGTCGGCGGTGACCTCATCGGCACGGCCCGCTGGCTGGGCTACCCCATCCGGAAGCTCCTCGCCCGGGCGCGTCCGACGGGCGACGCCGACATGGTGCTCTCACGGAGCATCGACGGGTTCTCCGCCGGCACCCCGCTCGACGTGCTGCAGGACAACGGCACCGCGGCGCTGCTCGCGGTCGGGATGAACGGCGAGCCCCTGCCGACCGAGCACGGGTTCCCGGTGCGGATGGTCGTGCCGGGCCTGTTCGGGTACGTCTCGGCGACGAAGTGGGTCACCGAGCTCGAGGTCACCCGGTTCGCCGACGCGCAGGGCTACTGGACCCCGCGTGGCTGGTCGGAGCGGGGCCCGGTCAAGCTCGAGTCCCGCATCGACACCCCGCGGAACGGGTCGACCGTGACCGCGGGCAAGCCGGTCGCGATCGCGGGGGTCGCGTGGCAGCCGCACAAGGGCGTGAAGGCCGTCGAGGTCCGTGTCGGTGGCGGCCACTGGCAGCGCGCCGAACTCGCAGACTCGGTCTCCGCGGACACCTGGCGGCAGTGGGTGGTGCGGTGGACGCCGACCGCCGGCTCGCACCGCATCGAGGTGCGCGCGACCAGTGCGGACGGCGAGGTGCAGACGAGCGTGGACCGGCCGCCGGCGCCCAACGGTGCGACGGGCTGGCACACGGTGACAGTCGACGCGCGCTGACGGCCCGGGAGCGGTCTGCGACACGCCCGCTGACTGCCGTGGAGGTGGCAGGAAGCGTCGATTCGCGGACGCGCAGGCGACACTTCATGCCACCTCGGCGAACCTGAGCGGCATGTCGTGACCGCCCGCCGCCGGCGCGCTCCGGCCACCCGACGGCCTGGAGGCCCGGTGCCGGCCCGCCCCGCCCCTCGCCCTGGTCGCGCGACACGCCACGTGCGTCACGCCGGGGTCGCAGAAACTGTCGGTTCGCGGACGCGCAGACGACACTTCGTGCCGCCTCGGCGAACCTGAGCGGCATGTCGTGACCACTCGGCACCACGGCCAGGCAGACCAGGGTCAGGCGGGCAGATCGGGGTCAGGCGGGCAGGGTCGCGACGACGCAGGTGCCGTCGACCTCGGCGTCCCGCTCGACCTCGGCGGAGAAGCCGGCGGCCGTGAACGCAGCGGCGGACGCCTCGGCCTGAGCCTCGGACACCTCGATGACGACGGCACCACCGGGACGGAGCCACTCCCCCGCACCCGCTGCGATCCGGCGGTGCAGGTCGAGGCCGTCCGCACCACCGTCGAGCGCGACGCGGTGTTCGTGCTCGCGGGCCTCGGTCGGCATGAGCTCGATCGAGGCCGTCGGCACGTAGGGGGCGTTCACCGCGATGACCGTCACGGCCCCGCGGAACCGTTCGGGCAGCGGCGCGAACAGGTCTCCGGCGACGACGATGCCGCGGTCGCCGATGTTCTCGGCTGCGACGTCGACGGCGTCCGGGTCGATGTCGGTCGCGACGAGGTCGAGCGCGCCGACCCGACCGAACAGGGCCACCGAGATCGCACCGGCACCGCAGCACAGGTCGACCGCCCGGTCGTAGCGCTGCAGCCGACGCGCAGCCTGCTCGACGACGACGGTGGTGCGGGCTCGCGGCACGAAGACCCCGGGGGTCACCCGGATGCGGTGCCCGTCGAAGGCGGCCCAGCCGAGCACGTACTCGAGCGGCTCACCGGCCAGCCGACGCTGCACGAGGCTCCGGAGTCGCACCGGCTCACCGTCACCGGCCTCGAGCAACAGGTCGGCTTCGTCCTCGGCGAAGACGCTCCCCGCGGCCCGGAGCCGGGCCGCGAGGGCGTCACGCGCGGGATGGGTCAAGCGGCTCCGTCGAACATCGACGTCACGGAACCGTCGTCGAAGACCTCGTGGATGGCACGGGCGATGAGCGGGGCGATCGGCAGGACCTCGAGGCGGTCCCAGCGCTTGTCCATCGGCAGGGGCAGGGTGTCCGTCACGACCACGCGGTCGATGAACTCGCTCTGCAGCAGCTCGGTGGCCGGGTCGGAGAACACGGCGTGGGTCGCGGCGACGACGACACCCGTGGCGCCGGCGTTCTTGAGCGCCTCGGCAGCCTTGGCGATCGTGCGGCCGGTGTCGATGAGGTCGTCGACGAGCAGGCACACGCGGCCGCTGACGTCACCGACGATCTCGTGCACCGAGACCTGGTTCGGCACGAGCGGGTCGCGGCGCTTGTGGATGATGGCGAGCGGGGCGCCGAGCTTCTCGGACCAGATGTCGGCGACACGGACGCGGCCCATGTCGGGCGACACGACGGTGAGCGTCTTCGGGTCGAGGATCTGGCGGAAGCGCTCGAGCAGCACCGGCATGGCGAACAGGTGGTCGACGGGGCCGTCGAAGAAGCCCTGGATCTGCGCGGCGTGCAGGTCGACGCTCATGATGCGGTGTGCGCCGGCGGCCTTGAACAGGTCGGCGACGAGGCGGGCCGAGATGGGCTCGCGGCCGCGGCCCTTCTTGTCCTGACGGGCGTACGGGTAGAACGGCGCCACGACCGTGATGCGCTTCGCCGAGGCACGCTTCAGCGCGTCGACCATGATGAGCTGCTCCATGAGCCACTCGTTGATCGGCGCGGTGTGCGACTGGATGACGAAGGCGTCGCAGCCACGGACCGACTCGTCGAAGCGGGCGTAGAGCTCACCGTTCGCGAAGGTCCGGGCATCGGTCGGCACGAGGTCGACCCCGAGCTCCTCCGCGATCTCGGCAGAGAGCGCCGGGTGTGCTCGCCCCGAGACGAGGACGAGTCGTTTCTGGCCGGTTGTCTTGATTCCGGACAAGTGCGGTGCTCACTCCCTGACCCACGAGGGGTCGATGTCGGCGACGGGTGGTCGCCGGGATCTATTCGCCGTTCGCGAGCCGAGCAGCCTCGGCCGCCGGTGTGCCGGGTCGGTGTTCCTCGACCCATCCGTCGGTGTTGCGCTGTGGGGCGTAGCTGATCGCGAGCGATCCTGCCGGAACGTCCTTGCGGACGGTCGTCCCGGCACCGGTGTACGCACCGTCACCAATCCTAACGGGGGCGACGAACACGTTGTGCGAGCCTGTACGGACGTTCGAGCCGACCTCGGTGCGGTGCTTGTGCACGCCGTCGTAGTTCGCGGTGATGGTGTTCGCGCCGATGTTCGAGTCCTCGCCCACCTCGGCGTCGCCGATGTAGGACAGGTGCGGGACCTTGCTGCCCCGCCCGATCCGGGCGTTCTTCGTCTCGACGAAGGTGCCGATCTTGCCGTCGTCACCGAGGATCGTGCCCGGCCGCAGGTAGGCGAACGGGCCGACCGAGGCGCCGTCCCCGATCACGGCGAGGGTGGCGTCGACGCGGTTCACGGTGGCGCGGGCCCCGACCTCGGTGTCGCGCAGCGTGGTGTCCGGTCCGACGACGGCACCGGCGGCGATCGCGGTGGCGCCGATGAGCTGGGTGCCGGGCAGGACCTCGGCGTCGGGCTCGATGGTGACGTCGAGGTCGATCCAGGTGGACGCGGGGTCCTGCACGGTGACGCCGGCGAGCTGGTGGCGGCGGACGATGCGGGCGTTGAGTTCACGCGCGGCGTCGGAGAGCTGCGCACGGTCGTTGATGCCGGCGACGAGCCACGGATCGGTCAGGGTGACCACGTCGATGCGCCCGCCCCGCTCGCTGATCAGCGCGGGGGCGTCGGTGATGTACTTCTCGCCCTGGGCGTTCGCCGTGGTGAGCGACGGCAGGGCCGCCCGGAGGCGTGCCACGTCGAACGCGTAGATGCCCGCGTTCGCCTCGGTGATGGTCAGCTGCTCGGCCGTCGCGTCCTTGTGCTCGACGACGCTGACGAAGGCGCCGGAGGCATCGCGCACGATCCGTCCGAGGCCGGTCGGGTCCGGGGCGATCGCGCTCACGAAGGTCGCCCCGTTGCCACCACCGACGTGGGCGTCGACGAGGAGCCGGAGCGATGCGGCGTCGAGCAGCGGGACGTCGCCGGACAGCACCACGACGGCGCCGTCGAAGTCGGCGGGCAGTGCTTCGACCGCCACCTCGACCGCACGGCCGGTGCCGGGGACGTCGTCCTGGTCGACGACGATCGCGTCGGGGGCGCGCTCGACGACCTCGGCCGCGACGAGGTCACGCTCGTGCCGCACGACGACGGCGACGTGCTCGGGGCTGAGCGACGACGCCGTGCGCAGGACGTGCCCGATGAGCGGCAGTCCGGCGAGCCGGTGCAGCACCTTGGGCGTGGACGACTTCATGCGCGTGCCCTGCCCGGCGGCGAGGACGACGACGGCGATGCGCTGGTCGGTCATGCACCCATCCTGGCGCACCGCAGCCCGGGCCGCCCGACGCGACCACGGCCCTGTGCGGAACCGTGCGCACAACCGCAGCCTGTGGACGGACGGGCACCGAGCCTCCAGGCCGCCTGACGGGGAGCTCTGGCAGACCCCGCACGCCGAGGATCAGGCCCGCGCGCCCTGCGGTTCCCGCTTGACGAACGCCATCAGCACCAGCCCGGCGATGAGCACGACGACCACGCCGAGGATCCCGAACCGGGTCGACCCACCGACGGTCACCGCGACGCCGAACAGCGCCGGCGCGAGGAACGACGCGGCCCGGCCGGTGGTGGCGTAGAGGCCGAAGAGCTCGCCCTCGCGGCCGGGGGTCGTCAGCCGCGCCAGGTACGCGCGGGACGACGACTGCACCGGGCCGACGAACACGGCGAGGGTCAGCCCGAGCACCCAGAACCACTGCGTCTCGTTGCCGGCGGCGAAGACCCCGACCCCGCACACGGCGAGGCCGACGAGCGAGACCATGATGAGCGCACGCGACCCGAACCGGTCGTCGAGGCGTCCGGAGACGAACGTCGCGATGCCGGCCACGACGTTCGCGGCGATGGCGAACAGGATGACCTGCGACGGCGTGAACCCGAACACCTGCGCGGCGACGATCCCGCCGAACGTGAATACGGCCCCGACACCGTCGCGGAACACCGCGCTGGCGAGCAGGAAGGCGAGGACGTTGCGCCGCTCGCGCCACAGCCGCGCGATGTCCCGGCCGAGGTCCGCGTAGGCGCTGAACACGCCGCCGCCGCGGGTGCGATCGGGCACCGCTTCGGGCACGGTGAGGAACAACGGGATCGAGCTGACGGCCAGCCAGACGGCGGCGATGCCGATCGCGACGCGGACGTCCCACTGCCCGGTGGCGACGGTGGCCGGCAGCTGCAGGAGCCCGCCGACGACCCCGTCGCCACGGAAGTCCTGGATGCAGAGCACGAGCAGCAGGACGAGCAGCACGATCCCGCCGAAGTACCCGGCCGCCCACCCGATGGCGGAGACCCGGCCGGTGCGTTCCCCGGAGGCGACCTGCCCGATCATGGCGTTGTAGCCCACGCTCGCGATCTCGTAGGCGACGGTGCCGATGCCGAGCAGGGCGGCGCCGAGCAGCAGGTACGGCTGGCTCGGCGCGACGAAGACCATGCCGCCGATCGACAGCGCGACGCCGATCGTGGCGATGAGGACCGACCGGCGGCGGTGTCCGGACGAGTCCGCGAGCCGCCCCATGGCGGGTGCCACCAGGGCCACGACGATGCCCGCGATGGTCAGTGCGGTGGACACGACGGCCGCGTTGTGCGCGAGCTCGCGTTCCACGATCGCCTTGCCGGCCGCGGACGTGTCGCCGACGAGCGCCGGGTCCACGAACGCCCGGCTGGCCAGGTACGTGCTGAACACGAAGGTGGTGACGACCGCGTTGAACGCGGCGGAACCCCAGTCCCAGAGCGCCCAGGAGACGAGCGCGCGCCGGTCGGTGCGCTGCGGCACGACGGCGGCCGGTGAAGCGGTCATGCGCGAACCGTAGCGCGTCCCGGTGACGCGGCGGTGGCCCCGTTCCGGGTCACGTGCCGGGCTGGAGGCGCGGGGCGGCCTGGCCCCGTGCCTCCCGTCCGCCTTGTCCGCGCGCCCGCACCCCGCGTGCGCTTCCACGGGGTCGCTCGCTCTGGTGCGAGGTCCCGCACTCCGTGCGAGGTCTGCGCGCCGTCACGGAGTCCGGAACCTCGCACCAGACGACGCGCAACCTGCTCAGGCGGGGACGCCGCCGGGGTAGACGACGGACTTGAGCGACTCCGGGTCGGTGTCGCTCTCGAGGGCCTCGCGGACGTCGTCGAGCCCGAAGCGACCGGTGACGAGCGAGTCGAGGTCGACCTGCCCGGACGCGACCAGCTCGATGGCGACCGGCCACGTGTTCGTGTACCGGAAGATTCCGGTGACCGTGACCTCGAGGTTCTGGATGTGCTCGACCGGCAGTGTCATCTCGGAGTTGCCGAGCCCGACCAGCACCGCGGCACCCGCCGGACCGACCGCCTTGATGCCGTCCGACACCGCTCGGGGTGCACCGCTGGCGTCGATGAACGCGTCGATGGGGACGATGTCGGACGCGACGGACACGGCGGTGGGGTCGACGACCTCGGTGGCGCCGTACTCCAGGGCCCGCGCACGGCGCTCCGGCACCAGGTCGCTGACGACGATGCGCGAGGCACCGAAGGCCTTCGCGACCTGGGCGCAGATGATGCCGATGGGACCGGCGCCGGCGATGAGCACCGACGAACCGGGCACGATGCCGGCCTTGCGCACGGCGGCGATGCCGACGGACAGGGGTTCGAGGAGCGCGCCGGCCTCGAACGAGACGGCGTCGGGCAGGACGTGCGCGAACTCGGCCTCGATGGTGACGAACTCGGTGAAGGCCCCGTCGACCGGCGGCGTCGCGTAGAAGCGCATGTGCGGGCAGAGGTTGTAGCGGCCGGCCAGGCACTGCGCGCAGCGGTGGCAGGGGCGCTGCGGCTCGATGGCCACGCGCTCCCCCACGCGGGACGGGTCGACACCCTCGCCGACGGCCTCGATCGTGCCGGAGAGCTCGTGCCCGAGGACGAGGGGCTCCTCGACGACGAAGTCGCCGATGCGGCCGTGGCGGTAGTAGTGCACGTCGGAGCCGCAGACCCCCACGGCGGCGACCCGGACGAGCACGTCGCCGGGGTCGACGGCGGGGACGGGGCGGTCCTCGACGGTGAGGTCCTGGGTGCCGAGCAGGACGCTGGTGCGCTGGGTGGAGGTCATGCGGTTCTCGCTTCCTCGGTCGCGTCGTCGCGGCCGGACGTGTGGGTGGTGGAGGGGGCGGCGGACGCCGTTGGCGTGGTCGCTGTCGCTGGCGGGGTCACTGTCGCTGGCGCCGGTGCCGGTGCCGGTGCTGGTGCCGCCGGCATCGTGGCGTCGCGCAGCAGCTCCGCGAAGCCGATCTCGGCGGCGCCACGGACCAGGACGTCACGGCCGAGTGCCGCCGGGACGATCCGGAGCCGATCGGTCATCGCGGCCATCGTCTGCGCCCGGACGTCGGTCTCGACCCGGTCGCCGACGTGTCCGAGCAGCGCACCGAGGAACCCGCCGAGCACGACGACCTCGGGGTCGACGGTGTGGATGGCGTTCCGCAGTGCGGTCGCGAGTGCGGTGACCTGTCGGTCGACGACCCGCTCGACCTCGGGCCGGCCCTCGGCGAGCGCCGCGGCGAGCGCGTCGAGGTCGTCCGGCGGGGTCCCGGTGACGGCGGTGAGGGCGGAGCGTGAGGCCTCGGTCTCCAGGCAGCCGACCGCACCGCAGTGGCAGCGGATCCCGTTCGCCGCGACGAAGGTGTGCCCGAGCTCGCCCGCGTACCCGTCGGCGCCGCTGAAGGGTCGACCGGCACTGACGATCCCGCCACCGATGCCGCTCGCGCCACCGTTCAGGTAGACGAGGTCGTCGACGCCGCGGGCGCTGCCGTACAGCCGTTCCGCCCAGGCACCGAGGTTGGCGTCGTTCGCGGCCCGGACCGGCAGCCCCAGGCGTTCCGCGAGCGGTGCGGCGAGGGGTTCGTCACGCCAGCCGAGGTGCGGGGCGTCGCGCACGGTGCCGTCCTCGACCCGGACGATGCCGGGCACGGCGACGCCCACCCCGACGATCCGGGCCGCCGGGCCGGTGCGGGCGAGGAGTGCTGCGAGGACCCGGGCGACGGCGTCGATCGCCTGCGCCGCGGTCGGCACCGTGGTCTGCGGCTCGACCAGCCGGTCGCGGACGGTGCCGTCGAGGCCGACGAGGGCGACCCCGACGGCGTCGATCTCGACCGTGACCGCGGCGGCGAGGACGTCGGCGGACGCCCGGACGACCCCGCTCGGCCGTCCGACACCGGCACCGGGGGTCCCCGCGGCGGGGGTCTCCTCGTGCACGAGCCCGGCGTCGACGAGTTCCCCGACGAGCGCGAGGATGGTCGAGCGGTTCAGGCCGGTGCGCCGGGTGAGCTCGGCGCGGGTGACGGGGCCGTCCTCGTGGACGAGCCGGAGGACGCGCGCGGCGTTGCCCGGCGTCGCCGTGGGCTGCCGTGCCATGGGTCCTCCTCGGTGGTGGGTGGGGCCGTGGGTGGGGTTTCGGGCTGAGCGACGAGTTTCGCACCGGCGGGCCCGTGAACTGTCGCGCAGCGCGAAACCTCGGCGACCGCGACCGCGACGGCCGGTCAGCGCGACTGCGAGAACGCGGCGTCGAACGAAGCGTCCGGCGGCGCGATGGTACCGAGCTGCCGGACGAACGCCAGCGCCTCGGGCCCGCCGACGAGCCGGTCCATGCCGGCGTCCTCCCACTCGACGCTGGTCGGTCCGGTGTACCCGATGTGGTTCAGCACGCGGAACACCCGCTCCCACGGCACGTCCCCGTGGCCGGCGGTGACGAAGTCCCACCCGCGCCGGGGGTCGCCCCACGGCAGGTGCGAGGACAGCCGACCGTTGCGCCCGTCGAGCTGCTTCACCGACTCCTTGCAGTGCACGTGGTACACCCGGTCGGCGAAGTCGAGCAGGAACGCCGCGGGGTCGAGGTCCTGCCAGACGAAGTGCGACGGGTCGAAGTTGAACCCGAACGCCGGCCGGTCGCGGAACACCTCGAGGGTCCGCGCAGCGGTCCAGTAGTCGTAGGCGATCTCGGACGGGTGCACCTCGAGTGCGAACCGGACCCCGACCTCCTCGAAGACGTCGAGGATCGGTGACCAGCGGTCGTGGAAGTCCTGGTACCCGGCGTCGATCATCCCCGGGGGCACGGGCGGGAACCCGGCGACGGTCTTCCAGATCGACGAGCCGGAGAAGCCCGTGACGGTGTCGACCCCGAGCGCCGCGGCGGCACGGGCGGTCCACTGCAGCTCCTCGGCCGCACGCTGCCGCACGCCCTCGGGGTCGCCGTCGCCCCACACGTGCGGCGGGACGATGTCCTCGTGCCGCTGGTCGATGGGGTCGTCGCACACGGCCTGGCCGACCAGGTGGTTGGCGATCGTCCAGACCTGCAGCCCGTTGCGTTCCAGGATCGCCTTGCGCTCGGCGACGTACGAGGGGTCCGTCGCGGCGCGCCGGACGTCCAGGTGGTCACCCCAGCAGGCGATCTCCAGCCCGTCGTAGCCCCACTCGCCGGCGAGCCGGGCGACCTCCTCGAAGGGCAGGTCGGCCCACTGTCCGGTGAACAGGGTGACCGGCCTGGAGGCCCGGGTCGTCTCCGTCGTGTCGCTCGCGTCCGTCGTCGTCATCGTCGTCGTCCTTCTTCGCGGTGGTCGGGTTCCGTCACCAGGATCCGGGTGCGGACCCGGCGGAGACGGTGGCGGGTCGCTCGACGCGCGAGTGCACGTCGACGACCGAGTGGTCTCGGGCGGCGGCGGAGACCGCCTCCATGACCTCGAGCACGTGGAACGCGAGGTCGCCGGAGGCTCGGTGCGGCCGGTCCGTCGCGATCGCGTGGGCCATGTCGGCGAGACCGTAACCACGGCCGGCGTCGGTGTACCCGGCGGCCACCGGCAGGTCCCGCCACGAGCGGTCGTCGGCGGTGGCGATCGACACGGTGTCCGCGAACCGGTTCGGGTCCGGGACGCCGAGGGTGCCGGCGGTGCCGTACACCTCGAACAGCGGGGCGCGGGTGGCCCACACCTCGAACGAGACGGTGACGGTGGAGACCACGCCGCCCTCGTGCTCGAGGATCGCGACGACGTGGGTGTCGATGTCGACCGGGATCGACGTGCGGGCGTTCGGTCCGGTCGCGATCGTCCGTTCGCGGGTGGAGCGGGTCGCACTGCCGCTGACCCGGACGACCGGCCCGAAGAACGTGACGAGGCTGGTCAGGTAGTACGGCCCCATGTCGAGGAGCGGTCCGCCGCCCGGCTGGTAGTAGAACGCCGGCGCGGGGTGCCAGAGCTCGTGCCCGGGGGCGCTCCAGGCGACGGCGGCACCGACCGGGGTGCCGATCGCGCCGTCGTCGAGAGCGGCCCGTGCGGTCTGGATGCCGGTCCCGAGGACGGTGTCCGGGGCACTGCCGACGCGCAGGCCGGCGGCGCGGGCTGCTTCGAGCACCGGTGCGGCCTCGGCGGTGGACATCGCGAGCGGCTTCTCGCCGTAGACGTGCTTGCCGGCGGCGAGCGCGCGGGTGGCGATGTCGGCGTGCGCGGCCGGGATCGTCAGGTTGAGCACCACGTCGACGTCGTCGGCGGCGAGCAGGTCGTCCACGGTGGTGCCGCGCACGCCCTGTGCCGCACCGACCTGCTGGGCACGGGCGACGTCGAGGTCGGCGACCGCCACGAGCGACAGCCCGGGCAGCGCCGGGAAGTGCTCGAAGTACTGCTGGCTGATCACGCCCACGCCGACGACGCCGACCCGCAGTGCTCGTTCGTTCACCGTGCTGCCCACAGGAGTCCCCGTTCGATGATGGTGCGGAGTGGCTGCGACTCGACGACCTCGAGGCGGTGCCCTGGTGCGGAGACGAACACGCGGCCCTCGCCCCACTGCCGTGTCCAGATCGCCGGTGCGGTGACCGGTCGGTTCCAGGCGTCGAAGTCGCGCGCATCCTGGGTGGTGGTCGCGAGGACGTCGTTGTACTCGTCGGACAGCACCCAGTACTGCTCGGTGACGAGGTCGAAGTCCTCGATGCCCTGCGTGATCGGGTGTTCGTGCCCGAGGTCGGTGAGGTGCACCGTGTACGGGATGTAGTTGTCCGACTGCTCCCCGACCCGTTCGTCGGGGTGCTTGCCCGCGTGGTGCGCGAACTGCCCGCCGATCATGTGCAGGTAGTCGGCGGTGTTCCGGAACGCGTCCGCGATGCCGCCGTGCCAGCCGGCCAGTCCGGCGCCGCCCAGGACCGCGCGCTGCAGCCCGGCGAACTCGTCGTCGGCGATGGTCGACATCGTGACGACCTGCACGATCAGGTCGACCTCGTCCATGACGGCGGCGTCGGCGTAGACGGCCGTCGAGTCCGACACCCGGACCTCGAACCCGTTCTCGCGCAGGAACGGGACGAACAGGTCGGTGGTCTCGACGGGCTGGTGGCCGTCCCACCCGCCGCGGACGACGAGCGCCTGGCGGGTCTGCTCGGCGGCGCTCACGAGGTCGCCGTCCAGGTGCTGCCGGCGGCGGCGCTGCGTTCGACCGCGTCGAGGACCCGCTGCACGTGCAGGCCGTCGGCGAACGACGGCGACGGGTCGGTGCCGGCGACGATCGCGTCGACGAAGTCCTTCACCTGGTGGCTGAAGGTGTGCTCGTACCCGATGAGGTGCCCGGTCGGCCACCACGCGGCCATGTAGGGGTGCTCGGGCTCGGTGACGAGGATGCGGCGGAACCCCTGCTCCCCCGCGGGGGCGTTCGACTCGTACAGCCGGAGCTCGTTCATCGCCTCGAGGTCGAACTGGATCGCGCCCTCGGACCCGCTGATCTCGAGCGTCAGACCGTTCTTCCGCCCGGTCGCGTAGCGCGTGGCCTCGAACGTGCCGATCGCACCGTCGGCCGCGCCGCCGTCGAGTCGTGCGGTGAAGAACGCGGCGTCGTCGACGGTGACCTGCCCGCGCTCGCTCGACGCGGTGCCGGAGAGCCCGACCCCCTCGGCCATCAGCGGACGCTCCGTCACGAAGGTCTCGAGCGTGCCGGAGACGGTGGCGAGCGACGCGCCCGTGACGTGCTCGACCAGGTCGATGGCGTGGGCGCCGATGTCCCCGAGGGCCCCGGAGCCGGCGAGCGACTTGTCGAGGCGCCAGGTCATCGGGCCGTCCTCGTCCGCCAACCAGTCCTGCAGGTAGAGCGCGCGGACCTGGCGCACGGTGCCGATCCGGCCGTCCTGCACCAGCTGGCGCGCGAACGCGATGGCCGGCACCCGGCGGTAGCTGAACCCGACCATCGCCCGGACACCCTGTGCACGGGCGGCGTCGGCGGCGGCGGTCATCGCCTCGGCCTCGGCGACGGTGTTCGCGAGCGGCTTCTCGCACAGGACGTGCTTGCCGGCCTGGAGCGCGGCGATCGCGATCTCGACGTGCGAGGACCCCGGGGACACGACGTCGACCACGTCGATGTCCGGATCGGCCACGACGGCGCGCCAGTCGGTGGACGCCGCCTGCCAGCCGTACTGCTGCCGCGCGGCCTCGGTGCGTTCGGGATCACGCCCGACGATCACCGCCATCTCCGGCTCGGTGCCGAGATCGAAGAACCTGGGGGCGGTCCGCCACGCCTGTGAGTGTGCGGCTCCCATGAAGCCGTGCCCCACCATCGCGACCCGCAGTCGTTGTTGCACCGTCGACTCACTTGCCATCCGCTCGCTCCTTTGCGATCACGTGCTTGCCACAGCCAACACTACCGCTTATGTTGGGCGCGGCAACATTTTGTTTCGACGACGAACGGTGACCACCATGGCAACGACGCCCACCCGTGCAGACAAGTTCTCCTTCGGTCTCTGGACCATCGGCTACAACGGCTCCGACCCCTTCGGCGGGCCGACCCGACCCGCCCTCGACGTGGTCGAGGCGGTCGAGAAGCTCGACGAGCTCGGGGCCTACGGCCTGACCTTCCACGACGACGACCTGTTCGCGTTCGGTTCGACCGACGCCGAACGCCAGACCCAGATCGACCGCCTCAAGGGTGCCCTCGAGTCGACCGGGCTCGTCGTGCCGATGGTCACGACGAACCTGTTCTCCGCCCCGGTCTTCAAGGATGGCGGCTTCACCTCGAACGACCGGCAGGTCCGCCGCTTCGCGCTCCGCAAGGTGCTCCGCAACATCGACCTCGCCGCCGAGCTCGGCGCGTCGACGTTCGTGATGTGGGGTGGCCGCGAAGGCTCCGAGTACGACAGCGCCAAGGACGTGCAGGCCGCGCTCGAGCGGTACCGCGAGGCCGTCAACCTGCTCGCCCAGTACGTCACCGACAAGGGCTACGGCATCCGGTTCGCCATCGAGCCGAAGCCGAACGAGCCCCGCGGCGACATCCTCCTGCCGACCCTCGGCCACGCGATCGCCTTCACCGAGACGCTCGAGCGCCCGGAGCTGTTCGGCATCAACCCCGAGGTCGGCCACGAGCAGATGGCGGGCCTGAACTTCACGGCCGGCATCGCCCAGGCGCTCTACCAGGGCAAGCTCTTCCACATCGACCTCAACGGTCAGCGCGGCATCAAGTACGACCAGGACCTGGTGTTCGGTCACGGCGACCTGCAGAACGCGTTCTCGCTCGTCGACCTGCTCGAGCACGGCGCCCCGCAGGGCGGCCCGGCGTACGACGGCCCGCGCCACTTCGACTACAAGCCGAGCCGCACCGAGGACATCACCGGCGTCTGGGACTCCGCGTCGGCCAACATGCGCATGTACCTGCTCCTGAAGGAGCGTGCGCAGGCGTTCCGCGCCGACCCCGAGGTGCAGGCAGCGCTCGAGGCCTCCAAGGTCGGCGAGCTGTCGACGCCGACGCTGAACGACGGCGAGTCGTACGACACGTTCCTCGCCGACCGGTCCGCCTACGAGGACTTCGACGCCGACGCCTACTTCGGCGGCAAGGGCTTCGGCTTCGTCCGCCTGCAGCAGCTCGCCATCGAGCACCTGATGGGCGCGCGGAATTGACGGCAGACGCGCCAGCGGCTGCATTCCGCGCGCTGAGGCGGCCTGCCGCCGAAGTGGCTGAGAACACGGACGAGCGCCAGCTCGTCGCCGGGGTCGACTCGTCGACCCAGTCCTGCAAGGTCACCATCCGTGACGCCGCGACCGGTGCGGTCGTCCGCGAGGGACGCGCGTCCCACCCGGACGGCACCGCCGTCGACCCCCGCCACTGGTGGGACGCCCTCGGTGCCGCCGTCGCGGACGCCGGTGGCCTCGATGACGTCGGCGCCGTCGCCATCGCCGGGCAGCAGCACGGCATGGTCGCGCTCGACGCCGACGGTCACGTGGTCCGCGACGCCCTGCTCTGGAACGACGTCCGCAGTGCGGACGCGGCCGCGCAGATGGTCGACGAGCTCGGCCAGGAGGCGTGGGTCGCCCGGACGGGGCTGGTGCCGGTCGCGTCGTTCACCGGTACCAAGCTGCGGTGGCTCCGCGACGCGGAGCCCGAGAACGCGGCCCGCGTCGCGGCCGTGGCGCTCCCCCACGACTGGCTGTCGTGGCGGCTCCGCGGGTACGGACCGGCGCACGAGAGCCCGCTCGGCCCCGACCTCGACGCCCTGGCGACGGATGCGTCCGACGCCAGCGGCACGGGGTACTGGGACCCGGTGCGCCGCGAGTACGACCCGGAGCTGTTCGAGCTCGCGCTCGGGCGGCCGATGCGTCCGGCGTCGATGGGTGACGACGACGCCGTGGTCGTGCCCCGCGTGGTCGCTCCCGACGAGGCGATGGGCACCCTGTCCACCGACGTCGAGCTGCCCGGCGGCGCGGTCGCCCGGTCCGGCCTCGTCGTCGGTGCCGGACTCGGCGACAACGCCGGGGCAGCGCTCGGCCTGGGTCTCGGCCCGGGTGACGTCGCGGTGTCCCTCGGCACGAGCGGCACGGTCTTCGGGGTCAGCGACGCCGAGGTGCGTGACCCGAGCGGGACCGTGGCGGGCTTCGCCGACGGGACCGGGTCGCGCCTCCCGATCGTCACGACGCTCAACGCGGCCCGCGTGCTCGAGGTGATCGGCGGCCTGCTCGGCGTCGACCACGACGCACTCGGCGAGCTGGCGCTGCAGGCGCCGGCCGGGGCCGACGGCCTCGTGCTGGTGCCGTACTTCGTCGGCGAGCGCACGCCCAACCGGCCGGACGCGACCGCATCGTTGCTCGGCATGACGCCGGCGACCACCGACCGGGCGCACCTGGCCCGGGCGGCCGTCGAGGGGATGCTCTGCGCCCTCGCCGACGGACTGGCCGCGGTGCAGGACACCGGCGTGACCGTCGAGCGGCTGCTGCTCATCGGCGGCGCGGCGCGGAACCCGGCGGTCCGCGCCGTCGCCGCGCAGGTGTTCGGCCGTGACGTCCTGGTACCCGAGCCCGGTGAGTACGTCGCCGCGGGTGCTGCGAAGCAGGCCGCGTGGGCGCTCACCGGCGCCCTGCCGACCTGGGACACCGCGACGACCACCGTGCCGTCCGACCCGCACCCCGAGGTGCTCGAGCAGTACCGCGCCGCGGCGCGCTGACCGACGCACCGGATCCGACACTCCCCGCCCCCGGCGCCCTCCACCAGGGCGCCGGGGGCATCATCGTCCCCGGAGGACCCCCATGCCACTGACCGACCTGCCCCTCGACGCGCTCCGCACCCACCGCTCGGACGTGCGTCGTCCCGCCGACTTCGACGCCTTCTGGGCGGACACGATCACCGCCGCCCGGACCGCGGGCGAGGGCGTCGAGGTGACCCTCGTGCCGGCCGAGACCCCGGTGACCGGGCTCGTCGTCGAGGACCTGACGTTCTCCGGGTTCGCCGGTGACCCGGTGCGCGCGTGGGTCAACCGTCCCATGACCGACGACCCGGGCGCGCTGCCGGTCGTCGTCGAGTTCCTCGGCTACGGCGGTGGCCGTGGTCGCCCGGGTGAGCGCGTGCAATGGGCCCTCGCCGGGTACGTGCACGTGGTGATGGACACCCGCGGCCAGGGCTCCGGGTGGGCCGGCGGCGACACCCCGGACCCGCACGGCTCCGCACCGCACGCCAGCGGCTGGATGACGAGCGGCATCGGCTCGCCCGCCGACCACTACTACCGCCGCGTCTACACCGACGCCGTGCGGCTCGTCGAGGCGGTGCGCACGCTGCCCGGGATCGACCCCGAGCGCATCGCCCTGACCGGCGGCAGCCAGGGCGGCGGCATCACGATCGCCGCAGCGGCCCTGGTCGAGGCACACGTCGGACCGGTCGCCGCGGTGCTGCCCGACGTGGCGTTCCTGGCCGACTGGCGGAACGGCACCGACGTCGCGGTCGGCGGTCCGTACCTGGAGCTCGCGCAGTACCTCGCCGTCCACCGCGACGCGGCCGACACCGTGTGGGCGACCGCCGCGTACCTGGACGGGGTCAACCACGCCGCCGGCATCACCGCCCCGGCGCTGTTCTCGGTCGCGCTGATGGACGACGTCGTGCCGCCGCGCACGACCTTCGCCGCGTTCAACGCCCTCGGCTCCACCGACCGCGAGATCGTCGTGTACCCGTACAACGGGCACGAGGGTGGCGGCTTCCGGCACTGGGAGCGTCAGGCGGCGTTCCTGGCGGACCGCTTGCGCTGACGGACGTCGGGCGGCGGACGTCGGGCGTCAGGGGTCAGGTGCTCGTCTGGAGCGTCTTCTTCGGGTACTCGTCGAAGCGCTGGAAGTACGTGCTCGAGAACCGCCCCATGTGGCGGAACCCCCACCGGTGCGCGACCTCGGCCACCGTCGTCTGCGCACAGTCGGCGAGCTGGAGCGCGATCCGGACCCGGTCGAGGCGGACCTGCAGCAGGTACGTCATGGGGCTCACGCCGACGTGCTGCACGAAGTTCTCCTGCAGCGTGCGGGAGCTGACCCCGACGGCCCCGCAGACGTCCGCGAGCTGGAGCGGCCGGTCGCAGTGCTCCGCGAGCCAGGCCTGTGCGAGCTGCACGGTGTTCACCGTCCGGCGGACCGGCGATGCGTCGGGTTCGGCGTCCGTCCCGCCGAAGGCCCGCAGCACGGACTCGGCCAGCAGCACCTGTGCCGACAGGTGCCCGCCCGGGTTGCGGTCGGGGTGCAGTGCGTTGACGGCGACCGCGTCGATGCGGGCGACCAGGTGGGACACCTCGGCCTCGGCCGGGCGGGATCGCAGTCGGCCGGCGAAGCGGTGGTCGAACACGACCCCGTTGACGGCGTCGAGGAATCCGCGGTCGACCCGCAGGACCTGGACGGTCCCCGCCGGCACGAGCAGCGTGAACGGCCGGTCCGTCGGCAGGAGCACCGGCACACCGGGCCGGGCGGGCGCGTCGTCGTCGACCCGCAGGCACCCCGCGGTCGACCACGCCAGCACCGGCGTGCCGTCCGGCGTGAACGAGGCGGCGGCGGCGGTCGACACCGCCGACGACAGCAGCGCGACGTTGTGGTGGCGCACCGTCCGGTGGCGGAACGCGAACCGGTCGGTGGGCGCGAACCGGACGTCGCGACCGTCGTACACGGCACGCACCGTCCGGACGGCGTCCGCGGTGGTCCGGCCGCACCGCTCGGCGGTCCGGGGCTCGTGGCCGACGGCGACCCGCGGGACGGTGTCGCTGCTCACTGGCCCGACCCTCGCCGGGCGCGGAGGTCCGCGAAGGTGAACCGCTCACGGTCGACGTCGTCCTCGGACTGCACGATCCACCCGCGTCGGGCAGCGCGTGCCCGAGCCCGGTAGGAGGTGATGTGGACCGGGGCGACCCCCGGTGCACGCTCGTAACCACTCATCAGATCCTCCGATCTGTCCCCGTGCCTCCGACCCTGTTCGGAGGGGGACAGTTTGAGTACCTCTTGGACGATAAGCGCCCTCACCGGGGTCCACAATGACCCCCGAACGGGTGCGATCCACATCCGCGCACGCCGGATAACGGCGGCGTCGTGGCGTCGGAGGCCGATCGGCCCGACCGACTCGTACTCTCCACGTATGGACCAGGCACCGACCACGGCGAGTGGTCCCGAGCACGGCGGAGCACGGCTGTCCCGCACCGTGCACGAGGCGCTGCGGTTCGTGCACGCCCACGCCCGCGAAGCGATCTCCGTACCGGACATCGCCGCCGCCGCACACCTGTCGACCCGCGGCCTGCAGAGCGCGTTCCGACGGGAGCTGCAGACCTCACCCGCGTCGTACCTGCGCGGGGTGCGGCTCGAGGGCGTCCGCCGCGACCTGCTGTCGATGACACCGGCTGACCGTCGCACCATCGCGGACGTCGCCAAGCACTGGCACTTCAGCAACGCCGGCCGGATGGCGGCCGAGTATCGCGCCGCGTTCGGCACCGCACCGTCGGCGGCGCTCCGGTCGTTCGACCCGGAGGACCCGGACCCCCGCGCCACGTCGGACCTCGCCGGGTCCCCGGGCGAGGGATCACGCTTCCGGATCGTGCTCGACTGCGAGGTGGAGGTCGACGACGCCGACGCGACGTTCGCCCATGCCCTGCGCCGCGCCCAGGGCGACGACCGCCCCTGGCACGGCTACGACCCCGACGGCAGCACGGCCGACGTCGTCGCGTTCCTGCTGGCGAACGCCGTCCGCGGGGTCGCCGAGGACACCTCCGGCATCCGGCTGCGTGCGGTCAACCCCATGCTGCGGGCTCCGGACGAGCACGGCGGGTACCCGTCCGCCGAGCTCCCGCCGTGGTCGGCACCGGCCGTCCCGCCGTCGGGCACCGGCACGGAACGGGACTGATCACGCCGTCGATGGACGGAATGCGCCACACTTCGTGGATCCGCGGGAGGATGGACCCCGCGGGCCCGGCACGTGCGGCGGGCCCCGGCAAACGGAAGGCAGCGCCATGGGCCAGCTCATCTACGACTCGCAACCCCTCGAACTCCGCCTCGACGATCGCGCACTCACGCACCTGCAGATCGTCATCGTGAACCTCATCCGCCGCGGGGAGAGCTTCGTGTTCTCGTGGAAGGACGACCCCGCCGTCGGGGGCGGCCGCAGCAGCATCTGGATCCACCCGTACTGTGGGCTGCACTTCAAGTTCGCCGGTGGCAAGTCCCCGAGCGTGAACCGCTCGTGGCTCGACGAGCTCTACGCCAGCGCGGCGAGCGGCTCCGGCCTCGTCCTGAGCCCGGAACCGACGGACGCCGAGGGCCCGGTCTCCGCCGACGACGTCGTCGGCGCCCCGCCGGCACGACCCACCACGACCATCAGCGCCTCCTGACCGGGGCGCCGACGACGCGCCCCGACCGGGCACGAACGACAGGATGCCCCTCCCCGTGACCACCACCCCGCGTCGACGCCGCTCCGCGCTGCTCGCCGCCGCGCTCACCGCAGGACTCGCACTCGCCGGCTGCACGGCCCCGACCGCCGCCCACGCTGATGAGTTCGACGTGGCCGGCTTCCAGCCCGAGAACGCCGACACCGCCCTGGTGGACGCGAACGCCGCCGCGATGGACGTGGTCGGCGTCGACGGCCTGCTGCTGAACCGCACGGGCACGAAGGTCACCGCCCCGTCGCGCGCCGCCAAGGCCCAGCGCAACCGGGCACACGCCAACGGGCTCACCGCGCAGCTGCTCGTCAGCAACTACTCCGAGGCCGACGGCGACTTCAGCGAGCCGATCGCGCGGAAGCTCCTGACCTCGCCCGCGAACCGCGCCCGGGTCGTCAGGTCGCTCGCCGCCGACGTGGCCACGGGCGGCTGGGACTCGGTCATGATCGACCTCGAGGCGCTGACCCCGGCCGAGAAGCCCGGCCTCACCGCCTTCGCCCGGGAGCTCCGGGCCGCCGTCGGCGACGACGTCCGGCTCGACATCGCCCTGTCCGCGTCGACCACCGCCGCCGGCTACGCCCGCCTCGGCTACGACGTGCGCGCCCTCCGCGCCCCGCTCGACCACCTGACGCTCATGGCCTACGACCAGCACGGCCCCTGGGAGCCGGACACACCCGGTCCGGTCGGGTCGCTCGCGTGGTCGTCGAAGGCCGCCCGTGCGCTCGCGACCCTCGCTCCCGCCGACCAGATCGTGCTCGGTGTCGCCGGGTACGGCTACCACTGGAAGGGCACGCGCCCGGCCGGTCAGCTCTCCGACGCCCAGGCCCGGCTCCGGGTCCGGAAGGCGGGCGCGACCGCCCGCTGGGACGCGACGGTCGGCGAGTGGACCGCGACCCTGCCGAGCGGTGAGGTGCTCTGGTGGTCCGACGCACGCTCGCTGCGCGAACGGGTCGCCGTGGCGGAGCGGCTCGGCCTGACGGGCGTCGCCGTCTGGTCGCTGGACCTGTCCGACCGGATCGAACCGGTCGGGTGATCCCGACCCGCTGACGGACAGGAGGCGCGGTGCGAGCCCGCACCGCGCCTCCTGTCCGTCACTCGGTCACGCCCAGGGCGCGTGGTCCGTCACCAGGTCAGACGAGGGACCACTCCACCAGGCGGGGGTCGTCGAGGGTGACCTCGTGCACCGCGCCCGTGACCGCGACGGTGGCGCGCTCCGTGGCGGTGCCGGGGACGGGGTGTCGGACCGGCCCGTCGCCCGAGGCGACGATCCCACCCGCTGCCACCGGGCCTCCCGGCCGGGACGCCGCCGCGTGCGACGCGACCCAGACCTGCACGTCGCCGGGCTCGACCACCTTGCGCATCCGACGGTCGGTGAACGCGAAGCGTTGCACCGGGACGCGGAAGCGGACCCGCGCGGACTCCCCCGCGGCGAGCGCGACCCGCGCGTACCCGAGGAGCTGCACCTCGGGCCTGGTGACGCTGCCGTGCACGTCGTGCCCGTAGAGCTGCACGACGTCCTCGCCGGCACGGGACCCGGTGTTCCGGACCGTCACCGACGCGGTGAAGACGCCGTCGGAACGGACGTCCGGGTCGACGACGAGCTCGTCGTAGGCGAAGTCGGTGTAGCCGAGGCCGAAGCCGAACGGTCGCACCGGCGTCGAGTCGGCGGCCGTGACGTCGGACGGACCGCCGAGCCGCGGGTGCAGGTACGTGAACGGCTGCGCGCCGGCGGACCGGGGCAGGGACAGCGGCAGGCGGCCCGAGGGCGAGGCCGCGCCGGTCAGCAGGTCGGCGATAGCCAACCCGCCGCCCTCCCCCGGGAAGAACGCCTGCACGACCGCGGCAGGGCGCGGCTGGTCGCCGTCGAGCGCCCAGCCGATCGCGTACGGCCGGCCGGTCAGCAGCACCATCACGGTGGGGGTGCCGGTCGCGACGACGGCCTCGACCAGCTCGCGCTGCACGCCGGGCAGGTCGAGCGACTCGGTGTCGTTGCCCTCGCCGACCGTGCCACGGCCGAAGAGTCCGGCCTGGTCGCCGACGACGACCACGGCGACGTCCGAGGCGGCGGCCACGGCGACCGCGTCGGCGAAGCCGGCCCGGTCGTCGCCCGTGACGGCGCAGCCCGCGGCGAAGCGGACCGCCGACGGGCCGAGGGCCCGGGCGACGGCCTCGCGGACGGTCGGGATCGCGAAGCCGAGCGGCAGGTCGGGGTGCGAGGCGAGCACGTGGTTGGCGAACGAGTAGCAGCCCTGCAGGGCCTCGGCGCGGTCGGCGTTCGGGCCGATGACCGCGACGGACGCCCCCGGTGCGAGCGGGAGGACGGGGGTGCCGCGAGCGCTGCCGCCGTCAGCGGTGCCGCTGTCGGCGGTGCCGCTGTCGTTCGACAGCAGCACGAGCGACTTCGCAGCCAGCTGGCGTGCGAGTGCCTGGTGCAGCGGGGTGTCGAGGTCGATCCCGGTGGGGGCGTCCTCGGCGAACGCGTCCGGTTCGAGCAGGCCGAGCCGCTCCTTCTGCCGGAGCACCCGGAGCACGGCACGGTCGACGAGTGCCTCGTCCACCTGCCCGCTGCGGACCCGCTCGACCAGCGGCGCGAGGTACGCGTCACCGGTCGGGAGCTCGACGTCGATGCCGGCCTCGAGCGCCAGCGCCGCGGCCTCGCCACGGTCGGCGGCGATGCCGTGCATGACCTCGAGGAACGCCACCGAGAAGTAGTCCGCGACGACGGTGCCGTCGAAGCCGAGCCGGTCGCGGAGCAGGTCGGTGAGCAGCTCGCCGTTCGCCGCGACGGGCACGCCGTCGATCTCGGCGTACGAGTTCATGACGCTCCGGGCGCCGCCGTCGCGCAGCGCCATCTCGAACGGCGGCAGGTACACGTCGGCGACCTCGCGGGCACCGGCGTGCACGGGGGCGTGGTTCCGTCCCGCCTGCGACGCCGAGTACCCGAGGAAGTGCTTCAGGGTCGCGTCGACCCCGGCCGACTGCAGCCCACGCACGTACGCGGTGCCGACCGTGCCGACCAGGTACGGGTCCTCGGCGATGCACTCGTCGACCCGCCCCCAACGCGGGTCGCGGATCACGTCGAGCACCGGTGCGAGCCCCTGGTGGACGCCGAGCTGGCGCATGGACCCACCGATCGCGGCGCCGACCTGCTCGACGAGCTCCGGGTCGAACGACGCGCCCCACGCCAGCGGGGTCGGGAACGTCGCGGCCTTCCACGCGGCGAGCCCGGTCAGGCACTCCTCGTGGACGAGCGCCGGGATCCCGAGCCGGGTCTCGCGCTGCAGGCGGCGCTGTTCGGCCCAGAGCCAGGCAGCACGCTCGTCGGGTTCGACGGGGCGGGTGCCGTAGACGCGGGTGAACTGCCCGATGCCGTCGCGGGTGATGTCCGCCAGGGTGCTGCCCTGTTGCACGGCCGCCATCTCGCCCTGCATGGGGGCGACGACGCCGTTCTGGTCGAGCCAGTACCCGACGAGCTGCGCGACCTTCTCGTCGAGGGTCATCACGGCGAGCAGGGCGTCGGCGCGGGGTCCGGCGGTGGTCGCGGTCTGCGTCGCGTCCGTCGCGGTCACCCCTTCACCGCCCCGGTCAGGCCGCCGACGATCCGGCGCTGGAAGATCGTGAAGAACACGAGCGCCGGGATCATCGACATCGAGGTGAACGCGAGCACCTTGGCGGTGTCGACGGAGTACTGCGACGAGAACGACTGGACCCCGAGCGGCAGCGTGTACGCGGCCTCGTTGTTCAGGATGAACAGCGGCAGGATGTAGCTGTTCCAGCTGGCGATGAACGCCAGGATGCCGACCGTGACGACGCCGGGCAGCGACAGCGGCACGACCATCCGGAAGAAGAACCCGAGACGGCTCGCTCCGTCGATCGACGCCGCCTCCTCGAGCTCGTCGGGGATCGCCCGCAGGAACGGCACCAGGATGATGACGGTGGTCGGCAGCGCGAACGCGATCTGCGGCAGGATCACGCCGGCCAGGCTGTTCGTCAGACCGAGGTCCTTGACGAGCAGGTACAGCGGGGTGATCGCGACGGTGATCGGGAACATCAGACCCGCGGCGAACAGGGCGTAGAGCGCCCCGCGGCCGGCGAACCGGTAGCGGGCGAGCACGAAGCTCACCATCAGCCCGAGCACGACGACCCCGAGGGTGGTCGTGACGGCGCTGATCGTGGAGTTGCCGAGCTGCTGCCAGAAGATGCCGCTCGACAGCACGGACCCGTAGTTGCCGAACTCGAACGGTGCCGGCAGCCCGGCGGGGCTCGTGGTGATCTGCGAGTTGGTCCGGAAGCCGCCCAGCACGATGTACAGCACGGGTGCCAGGTTGGCGGCGACGAACAGGATCGCGACGACGTAGGTCAGCGGGTTCGCGCGTCCGATCGCGGCACTGGACCGGCGCTCCCGCACGGCCCGGCGCCCGGGGGCGACGATGCTCGTGGTGGCCATCAGTTCTTCCTCTCGGTGAGTGCACCCGCGGTGTCGCGGCGGAGCACGAAGCGCTGGTAGATCAGGGCGACCACGAGCGAGATCACGAACATCACGACCGCGACGGCGCTGCCGAAGCCGAAGTTGCCCGAGGTCCGGCCGTTGGCGACCATGTACGTCGCCATCGTCGAGGTGCCCGCGGTCGACGCGATGTACTGCCCCCAGATGATGTAGACGAGGTCGAACAGCTGCAGCGAGCCGATGATCGACAGGAACGCCCAGATGCGGATCGTCGGACCGAGGAGCGGCAGGGTGATGCGCCGCTGGATCTGCCAGTAGCCGGCGCCGTCGATGGCGGCGGCCTCGAACAGTTCCTCGGGGATGCTCTGCAGGCCGGCGAGGAACAGGATCACCGCGAAGCCGATGTACTTCCACGAGATGATCACGAGCAGCGTCCAGATGGCGATGTCGGGGTTCGACAGCCAGTCCGCACGGAGTCCGCCGAGGCCGATGCTCTGGAACAGGTCGTTCACGGCGCCGTTCGACTGGAGCATCAGGCTCCACCCGGTGCCGACGATCACCTCGGAGATGACGTACGGCACGAAGACGAGCACGCGGACGAGCCCGCGGCCGTGCATCTTCTGGTTGAGCAGCAGCGCGAGCACGATCGCGATCGGCCCCTGCAGCACCAGCGAGAGCACGACGATGAAGCCGTTGTGCATCAGGACCGCGTGGAACGCCTTGTCCTGGAAGATGATCAGGTAGTTCTGCAGTCCGACGAAGTCGGTGGGTGGGCCGTAGCCCTGCCACTTGAAGAACCCGTAGTAGGCGGCGAGCGCCACGGGCAGGATCACGAACGTGACGAAGACGATGACCGCGGGTCCGGCGAGGACCGCGATCTCGACGCGCTTCCGCCAGTCCGCGATGCGGCGCTTGGTCCGCCGACCGGCGGGGAGCGGCGAACCGCTCCCCGCCGGGGACGTCCCCGCGGCCGTGTCCGACCCGGTGGCCGGAGTCGTACCGAGCGAGGTGTCGAGGGTCATGCTCAGCCCTTGGCCGCAGCCTGGTTGGTGGTCTCGACGATGTCCTTCGCGCTGCCCTTGTCGGCGAGCAGGTCGACGACGCTGGTGTTCAGCGCGTTGCCGACGTTCTGGCCGTACAGGGTGTCGAGGTACTGCGAGACGAACGGGGCCTCCTGGTAGGCGGCCAGGGCCGACTTCAGGTAGTCCGAGTCGACGACCGACTGGGCCTCCTTGTTGACCGGGATGGCGTTGAAGGCCTTGTAGTAGGCCTCCTGGTTGTCCTTCTGCACGATGAAGTTCAGGAAGTCGGTGCACGCCTTCTTCGGGGCCTGTGCCGAGCAGGAGTTGCCGTCGACACCACCCATCATCGACTTCGGGTCACCCTTGCCACCGTCGATCGCGGGGAACGGGAACCAGCCGAGGTCGGGCAGCGGCTTGGCGTCCGGCGTCAGCGACGCGATCACGCCCGGGTCCCACGCGCCCATGAGCTCCATGGCGGCCTTGTGGTTGGCGAGGAGACCGGCGGAGCTGCCGGCGCCCTGCTGTGCGGCGGTGGTCAGGAAGCCGTTGTTGAAGGGCTTGGTGGCGTTGAAGTCCTCGAGCTGCTCGCCGGCCTTCGTCCAGCAGGCGTTGTCGAACTTCAGCGACTTCGCCGTGTCCTCGAGGGTCTTCTGGCTGCACTCGCGGAGCGCGAAGTTGTAGTACCAGTGGGCGGCCGGCCAGGCGTCCTTCGCGCCGACGGCGACCGGGTCGATGTCCTTGGCCTTGAGCTTCGTGATCGCGTCGTTCAGCTCGTCCATGGTCGTGGGCGTGCCCTCGATGCCGGCTTCCTTGAACAGGTCCTTCGAGTACCAGATGCCCTCGGGGAGCACCGCGCCCGGCATGGCGTAGGTCTTGCCGTCCTTCTCGTACCCGGCGAACGTGCCCGCGCTGATGGACTTCTTCGCGTCGGCGCTGATGGAGTCGGAGATGTCCATGAGCTGCCCGGCAGCGATCATCGCGTCCATCTTGCCGCCGCCGCGCTGCAGGAACACGTCGGGGGCGTCGCCGGAGTTGAGGGCGGTCTGGAGCTTGCCGTCCAGGTCCTCGTTCTGGATCGCCTGGGTCTTGATGGTGACGTTCGGGTACTTCTCCTCGAACGCCTTGACCGTCGAGGCCCAGTAGGCCTTGCCCGGTCCGGTGGTCGAGTTGTGCCAG
Organism: Curtobacterium sp. MMLR14_002; assembly: GCF_001864975.1. Lineage (NCBI taxonomy): Bacteria > Bacillati > Actinomycetota > Actinomycetes > Micrococcales > Microbacteriaceae > Curtobacterium > Curtobacterium sp. MMLR14_002. Next base: position 46,516 of record NZ_MJGT01000057.1, on the reverse strand, counting down.
AAGGTCATCGTGACCTTCCCGCCGTCCTCGGAGGCATCGCTGCCCGCCGAGCACCCACTGGCCACCAGTGCTGTGGCCCCGATCAGCGCGATGGCTGCCGCGGCACGGATCTTCCTCGTCATCGTGGAACTCCTGAAGTGTCGTCGTTGACATGCGCGACATCGACTGCCGCTGCGGAGAGCATGCCTGCTGCTCCAGGTCCATGTCAATCGATATCGATAACGTTTTCTTTACCGTTCGCATGGTGCCGCAGCGGTACGGTGTGCACATGGACTCGGCACTCGGCGCGCGTCCCGGTGCCGGCCGGGTGACGATCGGCGACGTGGCGCGGGTGGCCGGGGTGTCGATCCCGACGGTGTCCAAGGTGATCAACCAGCGGGACGGGGTCGCACCCGCCACGATGCTCCGCGTGCAGCAGGTGGTCGACGACCTGGGGTACGAGACGTCGCTGGTCGCCCGGAGCCTGCGGAGTTCGCGGACCGGGGTCGTCGGCATCCTGGTGCCCGAGTTCGAGCCGTTCTCGACCGAGCTGCTCCGCGGTATCTCGCGGGCGGCCACCGGCACCGGCTACGAGCTCCTCGCCTACGCCGGCCTGATGACCGGCGCCGACCGACCCGGGTGGGAGCGCCGGTCGCTGTCCCGCCTGTCCGGCACCCTGATCGACGGCGCGATCGTCGTCACCCCGACCACGGCACTGTCGAGCTCGTCGATCCCCGTCGTGGCGATCGACCCGCACACCGGGCCGGAGGGGCACGCCACCGTCGACGCGGACAACGAGGCCGGCGCGGTGCAGGCCGTCGAACACCTGCTGTCACTCGGACACACCCGCATCGCGCACCTGCAGGGACGCGCCGACCTGGCCTCCGCCCAGCTGCGCGCGGCCGGGTACCGCTCAGCCCTGACAGCTGCGGGCATCACGGTCGACGAGTGTCTGCTGCGTGACGGCGGCTACCAGGAGGACCAGTCCGCGGCCGTCGCCCGCGAGCTCCTGACCCTCGCCGACCGACCCACCGCGGTGTTCGCCGCGAACGACTCGTCGGCGATCGGTGTGCTCCGCGCCGCGGCCGAGGTCGGGCTCCGCGTCCCCCAGGACCTGTCCGTCGTGGGCTTCGACGACGTGCCGCAGGCGTCCACCACGACCCCGCCGCTCACCACGGTGTCGCAGCCGCTCGCCGAACTCGGGTCGCACGCCGTGCAGATGCTCCTGACGATGCTCCGTGGCGAACCGACCACGGACCACGTCCGGCTCCCCACGACCCTGCGGGTCCGGGCGAGTACGGGCCCCGCGCCGAGGCCGGCGCCCGGCCGCTGAGCACCCGCCGCCGTCAGCGGCGCAGGGTCTGCTTCGGGTACTCGCCGAACCGGGCCGCGTAGGCCGCCGAGAACCGGCCGAGGTGGGCGAACCCCCAGCGGCGGGCAACGTCGCCGACGACCCCGGCCTGCGGGTCGAGCTCGAGCAGTTCGCCGCGCACGCGGTCGAGCCGGACCTCGCGCAGGTACGTCAGCGGCGACACGTCGAAGACCCGGCGGAACGACTCCTGGACCGACCGCACGCTCAGGCCGGCGACCTCGGACAGCTCCTGGACCGTGACCGGCTCGGCAGCGTGCGCGTGGATGTACTCCACCGCCGCCCGCAGCCGGGCGTTCCGGGGCAGGCCGAGCACCGCGGGCAGGTCGTCGGCCTGCGGCGGGAACGTGTCCAGGAACGCGGTGGCCGCCGACCGCTTGGCCTCGTGCCACGCGTCGGAGTCGGGTCCCCCGGCGCGCAGGGCGCGGGACAGCGCCACGAGCGCCTCCTGCCAGCGCTCGGCCGTGTCCGGTTCCGGCATGCGGGTCGGGTCGAACCGCAGTGGCGCCGCTTCGACCTCCAGGTGTTCGAACGCGACGCGGTGCACGTACTCGCGTCCGAAGTGCACCAGGCGCTGGTCGTGGTCCTCGGCCGTGAACACGAAGTCGTCCTCGGGCGGCAGGAGCACGGGGACGTCCCGGCGCAGCTCCATCCGGACGCGCCCGGAGTCCAGGTTCGCGGTCCCGCTGGTGATCCACGTCACCACGTAGTCGGCGCCGACGGGCACCGAGCCACGCACGGCACCGCGGAGCTGCGAGCGCCGGATGCTCACGTCGGAGTCGCCGACGGCCGTGTACCGGTACGAGAAGTCCTCGTCGATGCGCCGGACGGACCACCGATCGGCGCCGTGGACGGCGGCGAGGTCGCGCTCGGCCGAGTCGGGGTCACCGCCGGAGACCTCGAAACGCACCGGTTCACCGCGTGAAGCGGACTGCGGAGTCGGGACGGGGTCAGCCACGGCGCCCCGAATCCGCCATCGCCACCTGCACCGTTCCACGCTCCGCGTTATGTGGATACGCTGGTGCGGTGACTGCGGCGTATCGTGACCCGGACGAGACCCGTGCAGAGGGGACGCTGTCGTGAGCGATGTCGACCTGGACGCGGCGCTGACCCGGCTCGAGGCCGCGGTCTCCGAACTGCGCGGTCGACTGCGCGACGAGCTCGGCGTCTCCGGCGGCGACCTGACGCTGCTGCAGTTCGTCTCGCGCGCCGAGGAAGCGGGTCGGACGGTGCGCGTGAAGGACCTGTCGAAGCACCTGGGACTCACCGGCCCGGCGGTCACCGGCATGGTGGACCGCCTCGAGCACAGCGGACACCTCAGCCGTGTCCCGAACCCCGACGACGGCCGCAGCCGGTACATCGAGCTGACCGATGCTGCCCGGCGCGACTACGCGCGCGCGATGGACGGCACGAACAAGCACCTGCACGACCTGATGGCCTCCTTCTCGGAACGGGAGCGGGCCAGGTTCGTGCGGATCATCGACCGCATCGTCGCAGCCGTCGATCTCGGCGCACCGAGCCCCTGACGGCAGGGTACGGGCGGTCAGGACGGCGCTCGGACGAATGTCCAGCATGCGCAGCTAGGTAAGTTCTCTACCTATCTCCGCATGCCGGACACCCGTCACCCCTTGACGGCTCCGGAGGTCAGACCGGACACGATCGAGCGGCGGAACACGAGCACCAGGATGACGATCGGCACCGTCGCAGCGACGCTCGCGGCGAAGATCTGCGCGAACGGCACCGTGAACTGCGTCCCGAAGAGCGCGATGCCGACCGGGATCGTCCGGAACGAGTTCTCGCTGTTGAACGTCAGGGCCATCAGGAACTCGCTCCACGACGCCGTGAAGGTGAAGACGCCGACCGTGAACAAACCCGGCTTCGCCATCGGCAGGATCACCGACAGCACGGTCCGCCAGGCCCCGGCGCCGTCGATCTCGGACGCCTCCTCGATCGTCGACGGGATCCCCTGCAGGTAGTTCCGCATGATCCAGATGGCGAACGGCAGGTTGAACGCCACGTACGGCACGATCAGACCCGGGTACGAGTTGAGCAGCCCGAGGTTGCGCTCGAGCAGGTACAGCGGCGTCAGCACCGCGATCGCCGGGAACACCGACAGCATGAGCAGCGAGGTCATGATCGCCGTCCGCCCCCGGATGAACCGACCGGCCAGGGCGTACCCGGCGAGGAACGCCAGCGCGAGCACGATCACCGTGGTCGACACCGACACGATGACGCTGTTCACCATGTACTGGCCCAGCGCGTTGTCGCGGAAGGCCACCACGAAGTTGTCGAAGGTGAACGACTGCGGCCAAACGGTGGGCGGCGACTGCCCGATCTCGGACGCCGGCTTGAGCGACGTCGTGACGAGCCAGTAGAGCGGCAGCGCGGTGAGCACCGCGATGACGACACCGCTGACGTTGACGGTGTTGACCCACTTGCGCCAACCCTTGCGCACACGTTGACGGGGCATCAGTCGTCCCCTCCCTTCGCCTGGTTCCGGAACGCCCGGAGGAACAGCAGACACCCGGCCGCGACGATGACCGCGGTGGAGGTCGCGATCGCCGCGCCCGGTCCGATGTTGATGTCCTGGAAGAGCACCTTGTAGCCCATGATCGCGAGCGACTGGGTGGCGGTGCCCGGGCCGCCGTTCGTCAGCACGAACGGCAGGTCGAACACCCCGAACGCCTGCAGGATGCGGAACAGCACCGCGATCGTCAGGGTCGGGGTGAGCTGTGGCAGCACCACGCGCCAGAACGTCTGCCAGGTGCTCGCACCGTCGAGCTCGGCGGCCTCGTAGTGGTCCTCCGAGATCTGCACGAGCCCGGCGAGCAGGATGATCGCGACGAACGGCGTCGTCTTCCAGATGTCCGCGACCATCAGCCCGGTGATCGCGGGCACCGGTTCGCCGAGGATCACCGGAGCGTCCCCGAACAACCCGAAGAACCACGTCGCGACGCCGTAGGTGCTGTCGTAGATGTACTTCCACAGCTGCGCGTTGACGATGGTCACGAGCGACCACGGGATGAGCATGAGCGCGAGCATCCAGCCGCGGGTGGCCCCGAGCCGCTCGAGCACCAGTGCGACGAGCATGCCGAGCACCAGCTCGACCGACACCGTCACCACCGTGTAGAGCACCGTGAAGCCCAGCGCCCGGTACCAGTCGGCGCTCTGCAGCAGGGCCGCGTAGTTGTCGAACCCGAACGACTGGATCGTGAAGCCCTCGTAGCCGACCTCGACATCCGCGAAGCTCAGGACGACCGAGTACACGACCGGGAAGATCGTCACCGCCGCGACCACCAGGAGCGCCGGTGCCGCGAAGCCCCACGCGCCCCGCGAGCGGATGCGGTCGAGACGCGACCGCCCCGTCGGCCGGGGCGGCGGATCGACGCGACCCGTGCCTCCAGGCCGTGCCGGTCGTGTCGCCGTGCCGGCGCTCACAGCGCTGCTCCCTGCAGGGCGAGCGAGATGGCGGAGGCCATCGCGCTGGTGCCACCGTCGACGGACGCCTGCCCGCCGAGGATGCTGTTGCCGTTCTGGTAGACGCCCTGCGAGACCTTCGGGTAGTAGGCCGTCGAGGTTGGGCGGGGCACGAGCGTGATGCCCGCCGCCGTGTCGTAGGTCGGGCGCTCCTGCCGCTTCGCGTCCTCGCTCACGAGCGAGGCGCTTCGGGCCGGCAGGACCCCGCCCTCGCGGGTCAGGAACTGCTGCGCGGTCTCACTCGACATCCAGCGCGCGAAGGTCAGTGCCGCCGCGGGCTCCTGGGTGTGCGGGTTGATGTAGTTCCCCCACCCGCCGATCGTCGAGTGGTGTTCGTCCATGCCGTCGAACGTCGGCCGGGCGGCGAGCCCCACCTTGCCGGCGACCTTGCTGTCCGGGCCGTTCGCGATCCCCCACGCGTACGACCAGTTGCGGAGGAACGCCGCGCGGCCTCCGGAGAAGGCGTCGTTGGTGTCCTGCTCCTGGTACGTCAGGGTGGCCCGTGGCGATGCCCCCGACGTGACCAGCGAGCGCATGAACTCGAACGCGCGCTTGGTCTCGGAACTCGTCGTCTCGGGCTTCGTGAGGTCGTCGTTGAGCAGCGACCCGCCCGCGTCGGCGACGAACTCGGTGACGTTGCAGGTCAGTCCCTCGTACACGTCGCCCTGGAACGCGAACCCGTACGACACGTCGCCGGTGTCCACGAGCTTCGCGGCGGTCTCGCGCACTTCCTCCCACGACCCCGGCACTTGCAGGGAGTGCTTCGCGAGCAGGTCCTTCCGGTACAGGAAGAACGACTCGTCGATGTAGAGCGGGAACATGTAGTACGTGCCGTCGACACTCGCCGCCAGCCGCAGGCCCTCGGGGAACTGGTCGAAGAAGTCCTCGCCGACGAGCTGGTTCACGGGGGTCGCGAGCTTGTTCTTCGCGAACTGCCCGGGCCAGGCGACGTCGCCCAGGTAGACGTCCGGCGTGCTGCTGCCGGCCGCGATCTGGGTCGTCAGGCTGGTGCGGTTCGTGTCGGTGTCGCTCGGGGCACTGACGATCCGGACGCGGATGTTCGGGTGCTCCTTCTGGAACTCCGCGATGAGCCGGCGGCGCAGGTCACCGCCGTCCTTCGAGGCGACCTGGCCGGCCCACCAGCTGATCGTCGCCTCGCCCTCGGGCGGTTCGGTGGGCCAGTCCTCGACGCGCGTGCGCTCGGATCGGGTGGAGCAGCCGGCGAGCAGAAGCACCCCCGCTCCCCCGAGCATGAACGTCCTCCGGTCGATTGCCATCCGTCCTCCTCGACGTGTGGTGCTGCGAACCTGTACGTCCACACAACCAGGCGGAGCCTGGTCTGTCCGCCAGGCGGCGGCGAGTGGCGCGGCCGCGTCGAGCACCTTTCGGGGTGGACGACACCTCACGCGCTCGGAGATCCGTGGACTGTCGCTCAGCCCGAAACGTGGCTGGCGGCGGCCTGGAGGCGCGTGGCGGGGCCGACCCGCGCCTCCAGTCCGGCAGGGGGTCAGGCGGGGGCGGGGGCCGTCGAGTCGGCCAGGTGCAGGGCGCACGGGATGAGCGTGTGGGTGCGCTCGGTGCTGCCGCCCTCGAGGCGGTCGACCAGCGATTCGACCGCCAGGCGGCCGAGCTCTGGGCCGGGGGCGTTCAGCGTCGTGAGCACCGGTTCGGTCGCGGCGCCGGCGCCGTCGGAGGACACGATCGCGATGACCGAGACGTCCTCGGGCACGCGCCGACCGCCGGCCCGCAACCCGCTGACGAGCCCGAAGTTCGAGTCGTCCTTCATGATGATCGCGGCCGTGACGTCGGGGTCGTGCGCCAGCAGGTCCGCCGCCGCACGACGACCGCCCTCGGCCGAGGCACCGGCGGCGACCACGGTGCCGGTGAGCCCCCGGCGCTCGATGCCGGCGTGGAACGCCGCCTCGGAGCGGACCTTCGGCCCGTAGTCGGCCATGGTGGTGCCGTCGAGGTCCTCGACCACGAGCCCGATCCGACGGTGCCCGAGCCCGGTGAGGTGGTCGAGGGCGTCCTCGACGGTGCGCTCGAAGTCGATGTCGACGTACGAGATGCCCGAGGGGTCGGCGGTACGGCCGATCGCGACGAACGGGACCTCGAGTTCGGTCAGACGGGCGATCCGGGGGTCGTGCATGGTGACCTCCATCACCACGACCCCGTCGGCGAGACCGCCCGAGATGAGCTCCTGCACGTCGTCCGCCGTCGTCACCGCCGGCCAGAGCACCAGGTGGTACCCGAGCTCCGAGGCGCGGCTCGCGGCACTCGTGAAGAACTGCAGCGCGGTCTGGCCGAGCCGGTGCTCGAGCACCGGGAACACGAGCGCGAGGATCCGGGTGCGGCGCGACGCCAGCGCTCGGGCGACCACGTTGTTCCGGTAGCCGAGCTCGCGCATCGCCGCCGTGACCCGGGCACGGGTGTCGGCGGACACGCGCTTGTTGCCGTTCACGACGAAGGACACCGTCGCGATCGAGACGCCCGCCCGGTCGGCGACCTGCTGCATCGTCGCCATGCCGCTCCCTCACCCTGTTGCGCTCACTGTAGCGGGGGCAGTGCCCGAAAAAGTTCGTCTAAGCGCTTTACCATCTAACCGCTTCGATGCTAGCTTCGACCCCACTCGGGACGCGACGGAGCGGTTCTGGTCCGGTCGTCCCCGATCCACGAGCGACACGTTCGACTCGTGTCCGGCAACCATCCAGAGAAGAGCGAAGCAATGAAGCCTCGACACCGCAGGATCGCCCCGGTCCTCAGCGCGGTCGCCATGCTGGCGACCGTCCCCCTCGTCCTCGCCGGCTGTTCCGGCGGCTCGTCCGCGAGCTCCGGCGGCAAGGTGGACTCCATCACCGTGCTCGACTACTACAACCAGGGCAACGACAAGAAGGTCATCGGCGAGTACCTCGACAAGTGCGGGGCCGAGAACGACGTCACCATCAAGCGCAGCCTGGTGCCCGGCTCGTCGCTCATCCAGAAGGTCCTGCAGCAGGCGTCGTCGAAGACCCTGCCGGACGTCCTGATGCTCGACAACCCGGACCTGCAGCAGATCGCCGAGACCGGTGCGCTGTCGCCGCTGTCCGACTACGACATCTCGACCGACGGCTACGCCAAGGGCGTGCTGCAGGCCGGGACCTACGAGGACAAGGTCTACGGCCTCGCCCCCACCGTCAACACCATCGCGCTCTTCTACAACAAGAAGGTGCTGTCCGAGGCCGGTGTCACCCCGCCGAAGACGTGGGACGAGCTGCAGTCCGCCGCGGCGAAGCTGACCAAGGGCGACCAGTACGGGTTCGCCGTCGACGCCAACGCCACCTACGAGGGCACCTGGCAGTTCCTGCCGTTCATGTGGTCGAACGGCGGCGACGAGAAGGACATCGCGACCCCGGAGACCGAAGAGGCGTTGTCGCTCTGGAAGGGCCTGGTCGACGACGGCTCGATGTCGAAGAGCGTCGTGAACTGGACCCAGGCCGACGTGAACGACCAGTTCATGGCCGGCAAGGCCGCGATGATGATCAACGGCCCGTGGCAGATCCCCGGTCTGAAGGAGTCGAAGGTCGACTACGGGATCGCCCAGATCCCCGTGCAGTCCGCCAGCGACAAGGCCGTGGCCCCGCTCGGTGGCGAGGTCTGGACCGTCCCGAACACCGGTGACAAGGCGAAGCAGGCCGTGGCGGCGAAGATCGTCGACTGCATGAACAGCGACGCGAACCAGCTCGCGATGGCGAAGCTGCGGTACACGATCCCCTCGAAGACCGACGTCGCCCAGCAGTTCGGCAAGGACGTCCCCGAGGAGCAGGTGTTCGTCGACCTCGTCGCCGACGCCCGTGCCCGCACCGGCGAGCTCGGTGCCGACTGGCCCAAGGCCGCGACGAAGATCTACACGGCCGTGCAGTCGGCGCTGACCGGGCAGGACTCCCCGGCCGACGCCCTGCAGAACGCGCAGTCGAGCAACTGAGCATGACGAGCACCGCGACCCCCGTCGCCCCACGGCGGGCCGCCGGGAGCGGAGCACCCGCTCCGTCCCGGCGGCCCCGCCCGGGCCGCTCGCTGCGCTTCGAACGGATCGCGCAGCTGCTGTTCCTGCTGCCGGCCGTCCTGTTCCTGCTGCTGTTCTTCGGCTACCCGGTGGTCAAGAACATCGTCATGAGCTTCCAGGCGTACACGACGTCGACGTTCTACACGGGCGAGGCACCGTGGGTCGGCCTGGCGAACTACGCCTCGGTCGTGTCGTCCCAGCTGTTCGGCACGGCGATGCTCAACACGGCGCTGTTCACGATCGGGTCGATCGTCGGCCAGTTCGTCCTCGGCCTGCTGCTCGCCCTGTTCTTCCGACGGAACTTCCCGCTGTCCGGCCTCCTGCGCTCGCTGCTCCTGCTGCCCTGGCTGCTGCCGCTCATCGTCTCGAGCGCGGTCTGGAAGTGGATGCTCGACCAGGACTCGGGCGTCGTCAACCAGTTCCTCGGCACCTTCGGCGTCCCGTCGGTCCCATGGCTGACGAGTCCCGCCGTGGCGCTCATCACCGTCATCGCGGTGAACATCTGGATCGGGATCCCGTTCAACACCACGATCCTGTACGGCGGTCTGCAGGACATCCCCACCGAGCTGTACGAGGCAGCGGCACTCGACGGCGCGACCGGGTGGAAGGCCTTCTGGGCGATCACCTGGCCGATGCTGCGACCCGTCGTGAGCGTCACGCTCGTGCTCGGCGTCGTCTACACGATCAAGGTGCTCGACATCATCCTCGGGTTGACGAACGGCGGGCCGGCGAACGCCACCCAGACCATCGCGACCCAGTCCTACGACCTGTCGTTCAAGCAGTTCGACTTCGGGCAGGGCGCCGCGCTGAGCAACATCCTCATCGTGATCTCCGCCCTGTTCGCGATCGTCTACCTCCGCCTCAACAGGAAGGCCGTCGATGACTGACGCAGCGTCCACCACCGACGCCCTCCGGACCCGCGCGGTGGTCACCCGCGGTGCCCGGCGGCCCGTTCGTCCCACGAGCGCGAAGCAGTGGGTGCTGTCCGGCGTCGGGATCCTGATCCTCGCCGTGATGCTGTTCCCCGTCTACTGGATGATCAACATCTCGCTGCAGCCGGCCGGCTCCGCGATCGAGGCCGCCTGGTTCCCGATCAACGCCCAGCTCGGCGGTTACGCGCAGGCCATCGCCGACCAGGGCGGCGCCCTGGTCACGAGCCTGGTGATCGCCCTGGGCAGCGTCGTCGTCAGCCTGCTCATCGCGACGCCGGCGTCCTACGCGCTCGCCCAGTTCAAGGTCAAGGGCATCAACGCGGTGCTGTTCGGCATCCTCATCTCGCAGATGATCCCGGGCATCGTCGTCGCGAACGCCCTGTACGCCGCGTACAACGACCTCGGCCTGCTCAACACCGTGCCCGGGCTGATCCTGGCCGACAGCACCGCGGGCGTGCCCTTCGCGATCCTGATCATGCGGGCGTTCATGCAGAACATCCCGCCGTCGATCATCGAGGCCGCCAAGGTCGACGGTGCCGGCAACTTCCGGGCCTTCCGCTCGGTCGTCGTGCCGATCAGCGCCAACGCCCTGATCACCGCCGGGCTGTTCACGTTCCTGTTCACCTGGAGCGACTTCCTGTTCGCCCTGACCCTCACCACCACCGAGGACGTCCGGCCGATCACCCTCGGCATCTACAACTACATCGGCACCTTCACCGCCGACTGGTCGACCGTCATGGCCGCCGCGGTGATGGCCTCGATCCCCGCCATCGTGCTGCTGCTCGTGGCGCAGAAGTTCATCGCCGCCGGGGCCACCGGCGGCGCAGTCAAGTGACCGGGTCCCACCACCCCCGAAAGGCACACACCATGACCACCACCCCGCTCCGCATCACCGTCTGGGGCGAGAACGTCCACGAACAGGTCGAGCAGCACGTCGCCGAGCGGTACCCCGACGGCATGCACGGCGCGATCGCGGACGGCATCCGCGAGCACCTGCCCGAGGCCGTCGTCCGGACCGCCACCATGCAGGAGCCCGAGCACGGCCTCACCGACGAGGTCCTCGCGAACACCGACGTCCTCACCTGGTGGGGGCACGCCGCACACCAGGACGTCGACGACGCCGTGGTCGACCGCGTGCACAAGCACGTGCTCTCCGGCATGGGGCTGCTCGTCCTGCACTCCGGCCACTGGTCGAAGATCTTCGGCAAGCTGATGGGCACCACCTGCACCCTCCGCTGGCGCAGCGAGCACGACCAGGAGCTCGTCTGGACCGTCAACCCGCAGCACCCGATCACCCGCGGGGTGCCGAACCCGATCGTCATCCCCGAGCAGGAGATGTACGGCGAGTACTTCGACGTCCCGACGCCCGACGAGCTCGTGTTCATCTCGGGCTTCACGGGCGGCGAGGTGTTCCGGAGCGGCATGACCTACCGCCGCGGCCTCGGGAAGATCTTCTACTTCTCCCCCGGTGACCAGGACTTCCCCGTCTACCACCACCCGGACGTCCGCCGCGTGATCGCGAACGGCGCCGAGTGGGCCCGGCCCGAGCGGGAACGGGAGATCCCGACGCTCCGCCGCTACGACCTGGGCGAGTACTTCGACGGGCAGCACTACCGCGGCCCGTTCGACGACGCCGAACCCGAGACCGCCGAGCCAGCAGCCAGCGAGCAGGCAGCCGAGCGCGACGGGGCGCAGGCGTGAGCCCGCTCCGCGTCCTGCAGGTCGGCGCCGGCGGGATGGGGCGGGCCTGGCTCGCCACCGTCGCCGCCGACCCCGAGGTCGAGCTGGTCGGCATCGTCGACCTCGACCTCGACGCCGCCCGCGCCGGGGCCGAGCACGCCGGCGACCCGTCGATCCCGGTCGGCACGGACCTGACCGTGCTGGCCGCCGAGACCGGTGCCGAGGCCGTCCTCGACATCACCGTGCCGGTCGCGCACCACCCGGTCACCCTGCAGGCGCTCCGGGCCGGGCTCCCCGTGCTCGGCGAGAAGCCCGCCGCGCAGACCGTCGCCGAGGCGCTGTCACTCGCCGCCGCCGCCGAGGCCACCGGCAAGCTGTTCATGGTGTCGCAGTCCCGCCGGTACAACGACCAGCTCGTCGCGTTCCGGCAGCACGTCCGCGACCTCGGTGCCGTGGGCGGGCTGAGCACCCGGTTCGCGAAGGCGCCGCACTTCGGTGGGTTCCGCGAGGAGATGGACGACGTCCTGCTGCTCGACATGGCCATCCACGCCTTCGACTCCGCCCGGTACGTGCTCGAACGCGACCCGGTGTCGGTGTACTGCGAGTCGTGGAACCCGTCGTGGTCCTGGTACCGGGGCGACGCGGCCGCCGCAGCCGTCTTCACGTTCGAGGACGACGTCCGCTACGTCTACGACGGCTCGTGGTGCGCGCCGGGTGCCGAGACCTCGTGGAACGGCGACTGGCGTGCCTCCGGAGCGGCCGGCACGGCGCTCTGGGACGGCGACCACGACCCGTCGAGCGACCTCGACGGCACCCCCGGTTCCCCTGCCGCTGCGCCGTCGGTCGGGCACGAGATCGCCGGGTCGCTGGCGTCCTTCGTCCGGGCGGTCCGCTCGGGCGAGGTGCCGGACGGCGAGGTGCACGGCAACGTGATGAGCCTCACGATGGTCGACGCAGCCATCACCTCGGCCCGCAGCGGCCGCCGGGTCGTCATCGACGAGGTGCTCGAACAGGCGCACCGGGACGCCCTGGCCGCCGAGCAGGACGACGCGATCCGCGACCGCTTGGCCGGCTGGGAGTCGGTCCGCGGCGCCCTGCGCGAGCGGCTGCCCGCTTCGTGAGCAGGAACGGTCGGGTCGCGCACCGCGACCCGACCGTTCCTGCTCACCATGTGCGGTCCGACGCACCCCGAGCAGGCCTGGAGGCCCGTGGCGG
>NZ_MJGT01000057.1:0-33334 GCF_001864975.1 Curtobacterium sp. MMLR14_002 | reverse complement strand
GCGCCGCCACGGGCCTCCGGTCCTGCGTTCTGCGGCGATCCGGGCCCCGCGCGCGCCCGGCAGGGACGCCGCCGGTTACGGTGTCCGGGTGCACGGACAACGGTCGTCGGACAGTGACACGGCGGCGGAGCCGGTCGTGCTCGTCGCGGCCGACCCGCGCCGGAGGACCGGCCGGACGCCCTGGCGGCTCGTCCTGGTCGGCGTCGTGCTCGCCGCGGTCGTCGGCGGCGCCGCGGTCGCGACCGCCGGCACCCTGGTGGCGCAGCGCATCGCGGAGTCGTTCGCCGTCCGTGACGCGACCAGCGACACCGCGGCGCTCGCACGGGTCGTGGTCGAACCCGCACTGCTCGACGCGGTCGCCGACCCGTCCCGGTCCGCCGTCGACCGGAACGCCGCACGGACGCGCCTGGACGACGCGGTGGCCGGTGAGCTGCGCGCCGGATCGGCGGTCCGGATGAAGCTCTGGGCGGCCGACGGCACGGTGCTCTGGTCGGACGAACGTCGACTGGTCGGCGAGCGCTTCCCGCTGTCCGACGAGGACCAGGAGGCGCTGGAGTCGGACCGCTCCGACGCCGAGGTGTCCGACCTGACCGAGCCGGAGAACCGCTACGAGCGCGGGCACGGGCCGCTGCTCGAGGCGTACCAGGCGGTGCACACGCCGTCCGGCGAGGCGCTGCTGTTCGAGGCGTACCAGCCGTACGACCAGGTGCTCGCGCGCGCCGCGGACCTGCGACGGTCGTTCGCCGTCCTGGCGTTCGGCACGGTGGCGGTGGTGCTCGCGCTCCTGGTGCCGCTACTGCTCGGGTTGCTGCTGCGGATCCGTTCCGGGCAGCGCCTGCGGGAGCGGCTGCTCGGTCGCGCGCTCGACGCCGAGGCCGCGGAACGCCGACGGATGGCCGCCGAACTGCACGACGGACCGGTGCAGGACGTCGCCGGACTCGCACTGTCCCTCGGTGCCGATCCCGCCACGCGCGACGCCGCCACCGTGCTCCGGGGTGCGGTGTCGTCGCTGCGGACCTCGATGGCGACGATCCGGCCGGCGGCTCCGACGCCCGAGGGACTCGGTGCCGCCCTCGACGACGCCTGTGCCCGCGCGCGTGCAGCGGGGCTCGCGACCACCGTGCGGGTGCCGGACGCCGTCGACGCGTCCCCCGCCGCGCTGCTCGCGGTCGTGCGCTTCGTCCGTGAGGCCGTCTGGAACGTCGTCAAGCACGCCGAAGCGACCCGGGTGGACGTCACGGTCACGCCGGCCGGCGGCTCGGTCCGGGTGGTCGTGCACGACGACGGGGCGGGCTTCGACCCCGCCGTGGTCGTCGAGGGCGGCCGCACCGGACACCTCGGCACGACCCTGCTGCGCGAGGTCGCCGAGGACACCGGCGGGTCCCTGCTGCTCCGGACCGCTCCGGGTGCCGGCACCACCTGGGACCTCGAGGTCCCCGTCGACGCGGAGGCCCTGCGGTGAGGGTCCTGCTGGTCGACGACCACGCGCTGGTCCGGAGCGGGCTGCGCGCGGTGCTCGCGACGACCGACGACTGCGAGGTCGTCGGCGAGGCGGCCACCGGCGAAGCGGCGGTGGCGCTCGTGCCGACGCTGCGGCCCGACGTCGTCGTGATGGACCTGTCGATGCCCGGTGCCGGCGGTGTGGAGGCGACCAGGCAGGTGCGGGCGCTCCTGCCGTCGGTCCGGGTCCTCGTCGTCACGACGTTCTCGGACGACCACCGGGTGCGCGCCGCGTTGGCAGCCGGCGCCACGGGCTACCTGCTCAAGGACGCCGCGCCCGACGACGTGGTCGCGGCGGTCCGTGCCGCAGCGCGCGACGAGACGCCGATCGACCCCCGGGTGGCCCGGGCGCTCCTGCCCGGAGCAGCCGCCGGAGCCGCCGCGGACCGTAGCCCGGAGCTCCCGCCCCGGGAACGGGACGTGCTCGTCCGCATCGCCCGGGGCATGTCGAACCGGCAGATCGGCACGGAGCTCGGCATCGCGGAGCGCACCGTGAAGGTGCACGTCGGGTCACTGTTCCGGCGGATCGGCGTCGCGGACCGCACGAGCGCCGCCCTGTGGGCGCGCGACCACGGCTGGTGACCGTGCCCTGCTGCACGCTGCTGACCGGGTACTAGTACCAAGGTCCGATGGTGCGGAGTCGGGCTGGCGGCGACGATCGTCGTACCGGCCAGACAGGCCCACCAGGAGGCACCCATGCACACCCAGCGCTCACGCAGGATCGGCAGCGGCATCGTCGCCGCGATCGCCCTCGGCACCGTCGCCGCCGCTGCCCTCGTCGGGGTCTCCCCCGCGAACGCGTCCGGCAAGACCTCGACCGGTGGCGACTACGCCGTCACCGTGAACGGGGTCACGACCAACCCCGCCCAGGGCAAGGAGCTCAAGGTGCGCGACACCGCGGTCGCCGGCACGATCGCGGTACGGGGCAAGCACAACGGCTTCGACATCCGGATCGCCGACCTCGGCGTGTACGACTACACGCTGACCGGCGCTGCCGACACCCAGCGGATGGTGACGAAGCCGACCGTGGTGTTCGCGTCGAAGGTCCCGTCGCTCACCGCCGCGCAGCTCGCCAGCACGAAGCTCTCGTCGCTCGAGGTCAAGGACGACACCCTCGTCGCGATCTTCTCGACGGGGGCCGGGAAGCTCAAGGTCCAGGCGAAGGACGGCGCCCAGGGCGGCATCTTCCAGATGGAGACCGAGTTCGCGGGGCCGGTGACGTTCACCCACACCCTCGGGGCGGGCCTGTTCTACTTCACGAACCCGTACACGGGCAAGATCAACTTCGGCGACGGCACCGCCGCGGTGTCCGCGGGCAGCGGCGCCCACCAGATGCTCCTCGGCAAGGACAGCCCGCAGGTCGCCACGAAGACCTCGCAGACCACGACCACCACCACGTGGACGGTCCAGCCCGGCGGGCGTCTGGGCGGGGTGCTCGGCGAGGACGCCGTCGAACTGTCGCAGGGTGCGACGAACTGCACCAGCGACTGCCAGGCGCAGAACCAGATCCGCGGGTCGCTCCCGGTCCCGCCGGACCCCGTGGACCCCACGCCGCTGGGCGGCACGCGGATCGCGTGACCGGCTGCCTCGCTTCGTGAGCAGGAATGGTCGGGTCCGCACGTCGGACCCGACCATTCCTGCTCACCATCCGTGCGCGCGGTCAGCGCGGGATGACGGAGAACAGGAACTTCTTGCGGACCATGTACCAGGCCAGCAGGATCAGCGCGGTGTGCACCACGAACCCGATCCAGAAGTCGCCCCACGGCACACCGGGGATCGACGCGATCGCCAGGGCGAAGAACACCTGCCAGACGAACACGTACAGGCTCGCCTGCCCGAGCGGGATCCAGAGCCAGCCGATGGCGGCGGCGATGGGCTTCCAGAACACGGTGAGGATCGCGTAGGACACGATCGCGAAGAACGCGATGTCCACCAGGCGGCCCCACTGCAGGTCCACCCGCTGGTACGCCGTGTTGTACAGGGACTCGTACATCGTCGCCGGGAACGGCACCGGGGTGAACCCGAAGTGGTCGCCGGCCCACACGTAGACCAGGAACGCCGCGTACCCGCCGACGGCCACGCCGACCAGGACCTTCCCGAGACGCCCCGTGAGCGCGCCGACGATCTGCCGCCGGTAGTACCCGAGCACGAGCCCGTGGGTGAACACCACCTGCCAGGTGAACAGGGGGAACACCGCCTCGAACTGCGAGTTCAGCGGACGGAAGTCGGGGTTGAGCGCCTGGAACACGTACAGCGCCCAGCTGGCGGCGAGGACCACCCACCAGAACCCGCGGCGGATCACCCAGATCAACGCCGGGATGAACAGGCTCAGCACCACGAACAGGCCCATGATGTTGAACGGCCACGGTCCCATCTCGAGCAGCAGGAACTGCCGGATCGCGTACCAGGGCGGCGGGTAGGCGAGCAGCTGCATCGCGTTCGGGTACAGGTCGTAGACCCGGCCCTCGGCATCGACACCGCCGGTGCCCGTGCCGCGGTCGGTGAACGTGGTGATGGCGTCGGTGTTCAGGAACGGGACGAAGCTCAGCGCGAAGACCACCAGGATCACCACGAGCGTGACGACGTACTGCTTGCGCGCGCGCTTCCACGCCCCGATCGCGGCCGCCCACTCGCCGAACTTCTTCACGGCGAACGGGTACGTCATGCCGAGGACCATGCCGGACAGGAACACGAACATCTCGGCGCCGGTGATCGCACCGACGGCGTGCAGCGTGAGGTACGAGTACGGTCCGCCGATCTCGATGTGGGTGATCACCACGGCGAGGATGATGAACCCGCGGAACAGGTCGAGCCGCAGGTCACGGCCGGGCTTGCCGTCGTCGGGGTAGCGCCAGCTCGGCAGCAGCCGACCGAACACCCCGCTCAGCAGGAACACGACCGCCAGACCGGCGGCCAGCCAGACGATCCACGCCATCTGGTCGCCGCCGGTCTCGTACTCCTGCGAGATCGCGGCGTTGCCCTGCTGCACGGTCACGCGGTCGGTGACCGGGCCGAAGGCGAAGTCGCCGGACCGCTCGAGGTCGGCGCGGAAGGACTCCGCGACGTCCGGGTCCGCGGTGAGCCGCCAGTCGGCCACGCGGTTGCCGGCCTCGGGCTCGCGTCGCTCCGCCTCGAGCACGGTCATGCCCCGGATCAGCGGGCGCTCCTGCACGGCGGCGAGCACCTGCCGCCACCAGCTCCGCTTGACCTGGAGCTCGGCGTCGCCCTGCAGCTCGCGGTTGTACAGGGCACCGGTGTCGAGCAGCATCGGACGGTCGTCGGCCACCGCGAACCGGTCGTAGAACGTGCCCGACTGCGGCTGGTCGTAGCCCCAGTCCTCGTCGAACCGCGACTCGACCTCACCGCTGCGAGTGAGCGGCACGGCGCGACCTGCGGCCTCGGTCGGGTCGCCCTTGCCGTACGAGAACATCGAGAGCCCGACCCAGTCGACGGCCTCGGCGCCCGGCCAGTACGGCCCGTACGGGTCGTCGGCACCGGTGAGCTGTCCGTCGCCGTTCGTGTCCGCCTTCGCGACGTCGACCGGGGACAGGTTCCGCAGCCGCCCGGCGGACTCGCCGAACGGGTAGCCGGCACCGTACCCAGGCGACCAGACCATGAGCGCGTCCGACGTGCCCGCGTGCACGGCCGTGCCGAGCGCCCGGAACGCCCGGACGAACTCCGTCGGCTGCTGGCCCCAGCGGACCCACGTGCCGTTCATCTGCGGTGCGAACCGGACGAGTACCTGGGTGTCGTACTGGTCGTGCAGGTCCTCGAACACGGTGTTGACGGCGCGGGTGTCCGCGGTGTCGAGCGACCGCAGTTCGCGGTCGGGTTCGAGGCTCACGACGAGCACCGCACCCTGGGTCGCCGCCGCACGCGCCGAGCGGAGGAGTTCCTGCTTCGCCGTGCGGTCGAGCGGGTAGTCGACGGAGACCCCGTACATCGACGGCGTCGCGCCGAGCCGTCCCTCGTACCCTTCGGGCGAATCGCTGGCCCAGTCGAGGTCGGGGCCGAACCACGTCGTCCCCTCGGCCGGCTGCACGGCGGCGGCGGTCTGCACGGACGCCGCGGACGCCGGCAGCGCACCACCGAGCAGGAGCGTGGCGATCGTGACGAGGAGGGCGACCGCACGGACCACCGGCTGCTTCACCGGTCGCACGCAAGCGTCCAGACGTTGTGGCCGGGCTCGTGCCGGTGCTCGAGGCGGTCGAGCGCGGCGATGGCGAGGGCGAGACCGCGCCCGCTCTCCTGCTCGACGTCGGCCATGGTGACGGCACTCAGGTCGATGTCGACGGGCATCCCGTTGTCGGTCAGCACCGCGGTCAGGGCCTGGTCGGTGGCCTCGAGGTGCACCGTGTACCGGCGCCCGGTCCCCCGGTCGGCGCGGACGGTGTGCTCGACGATGTTCGCGGCGACCTCGGCCAACGCGGTCTCGAGTGCGAACCGGAGCCGCACGTCGTCGATGCCCAGGCCGTCCCACCACGCGGCGAAGCGGTCCTGCACCTCGTCGAGGGAGTCGGGCGTCGCGGCGACCTCGAACGTGGTCTCGGTGCTCACAGGGGTCCTCCGGCGGTGCTCGACTCGTGTTCGGACTGGGCTGGGGTGGCCGGGCCGCGGTACCGGACGGCCCGGATCACGATGCTGAAGATGAACAGGTCGAAGACGACCCACGCGGTGTTCACGAGCGGTGCGATCCCCTCGGCCTGGCCGGTCAGGTAGCGGATGCCGATCATGACCAGGGCGGCGACCAGGGCACCCATGGCGTACAGCTGCGGCTTGACCAGGTCCCACCGCGGCTTCTGCTCGGTTTCATCGCGCACCTTCGGGGTGACGCGGAACCCGAGCGGCTTGCCCCGGTAGACGTTCTGGAACGCGCTGGTCACCGACTCGATCCAGACCGGGAACAGGGCGAGCGAGTACTGCTGCCCGCGCCAGGTCGGTCTGCCGGCGGCCACCACCCAGAACAGCAGCTGGTTGAACACCAGGAACGGGATGAGCCGGGCGAAGAAGTCGACGCTGTAGGCCTGCACCGGGATGACCCCGAACGACAGGCAGAGCACCGGGGCGGCGATGTAGACGATCGCGGCGAACCCCGACAGGTAGCTCCACATCGTCGAGAAGTACATGAGCCGCTGCCCCCACGACAGCCCCTTCTGCATCAGGGGGTTCTCGCGGAAGAACACCTGCATGGTGCCCTGCGCCCAGCGGAGTCGCTGCACGAGCATCGTCGGCAGGTCCTCGGGGGCCAGGCCCTTCGCCAGGATCTCGTCGTGGTACGCCGACTTCCAGCCGAGGCCGTGCAGGCGCATCGCCGTGGCCATGTCCTCGGTCACCGAGATCGTCGCCAGCGGCATGATCGGCTGCGCCTCGTCGTCGCGGTTGACGTCGAGGGCACGGGCGAGCACCGCGATGGACTCGATGGCGGCGACCGGTGAAGCCTCGCGCCGGCCGAGCACGTCGAGCGCGGCGTCGTCGAGACCGGCGAAGGTGTTGGCGTCGGTCGACATCGCCGCGAGCTCCTGCAGGTCGTTCCGCACGGACTCGAGGTCGGCGGCGGCGAACCGGAAGGCGATGGCGTCGATCCCCCGCTGGAACGCGTACGTCACGTCACCGAGGGGTTCACCGGCGCGGACCTGTTCGCGCGCCTGGTCCACCACGGCCTCGGCGTCGTCGAGGGCGGCGAGCACGCGCGGGTCGGTCTCGGTCTCACGGGAGCGGGCGAGGAGCTTGCGCGAGGTGGCGAGGGTGCGCTGCACGGACGCCTCGACCTCGGCCACGTAGCGCGAGATGCCGAGCTGCATGAGCGCTTCGCGTCGCAGGATGGCGTTCGACCCGCAGAAGAACGCGGCGTTCCAGCCGTCCTTCGACTGCTGGATCGGACCGTAGAACAGCGGCGCCTGGCTGCCGAGGGGGTCGTCGTCCGGCACGTTCTCGAACCACTGCGGCGTCTGGACGAGCGCCATCTTCGGGTCCTTGAAGTAGCCGAGGGTGCGGTCGAGGATCGCCGGGTCGGGCACCTGGTCGGCGTCGAGGATGAGCAGGAACTCGCCCTGGGTCGCGAGCAGGGCGTTGTTGAGGTTGCCGGCCTTGGCGTGCCGGGGTCGGTCCACCCAGTCGGCACCGCGGGTGATGACGCCGATGCCGAGCGCGTCGGCCGCCGCACGCATCTCGGGGCGGTTGCCGTCGTCGAGGATCCAGGTGGTGTGCGGGTGCGTGATCGCCTTCGCCGCCCGGGCGGTGCGCTCGACCAGGTCGATCGGCTCGTTGTAGGTCGTGATGAAGACGTCGACGGTGACGTCGGTGGACGGCTTCGCCGGTGGTTCGCCGCGCTCCCGGAGCCGCCAGGCCCCGAGGGCGAAGAGCAGGGAGTCGATGACGCTGTAGGTCTCGGCGAGGATCAGCGGCACCGCGATCCACCACGAGTGCCAGTTCACCGAGGCCGCCCAGCGCCACACGATGTAGTTCACCCCGGCGAGGGACGCCAGGAGCGCCACCGTCCGCACGGCCACCAGGCGTCGGCGGGCGGTGCCGGTGCTCAGGCGGCGGCGGTCCTGTCGGCTGACGTCGAGCGCGGTCACCGGGTCTCCCCGTCCGCGGCGTCGCCGGACGTGCTGCGTCGCAAGCGTTCCTCCTGATCCCAGCGCGAGCCCCGGCCGCGTCGCACACGCCCGAGTGTGGTTCCGTCCGGCAGGTGCCCCGAGGGCACCGTGCCGGTCGTCCGCTCCGGTCATCGGGCACGACCTCGGCGTGACGACCTGTCTACCGCACGGGCGGGGCCTCTGTCAGGCTGCGCACCCGATCTGGGGACAGCACGCGCGTCAGAACGTTGCGGTGAACCCCAGGTCATCCGCCAGACGCACGATGACCTGGTCGAAGTAGGCGGCCGGGTCGGACACGGAACCGACGAAGTGCCCGAAGAGCTCGAACGAGATCGTCCCGAACACCGTCGTCCAGGCCATCAGGGTGCGGACCAGGACCTCGTCGGGCAGGGTGATGCCGAACGAGCGCAGGGTGGCGACCCCGTCCGCGACGGCGGGACCGGCCACCCCGGGAGCCGCCGGAGGAGCGGTGGGTGATCCGGGCCTCCCGGCCGCCCCCGGCGTCGACGTGACGGACGAGCCCGCCGCACCGGACGCACCAGGAGCACCGGAC
Organism: Curtobacterium sp. MMLR14_002; assembly: GCF_001864975.1. NCBI lineage: Bacteria > Bacillati > Actinomycetota > Actinomycetes > Micrococcales > Microbacteriaceae > Curtobacterium > Curtobacterium sp. MMLR14_002. The sequence continues at coordinate 24,682 of NZ_MJGT01000057.1, read as the reverse complement.
GTACCGGGCGCGCCGGACCCGACGGCGTCCGCGACCACGTGCACCAGCGCCAGCGTCGTCCGCGTCGCGGGCACGACGGTCTCGCGCGGCGCCGCGTAACCGGGCACGGGCGAACCGAACAGCAGCGCGAAGTCCCCCGGGTGCGCGATCGACCAGTCGCGGATCGCCCGGCACATCGCGACCCAGCGTGCACCGGGAGCCGGTCCGGCCGCGGCACCGGCGGCCTCGACCGCGGAGCCGAGTTCGTCGTAGTCGGTGATGAGCAGGGCAGTCAGCAGGTCATCGCGGCTCGGGAAGTACCGGTACACGGCCGACGAGACCATCCCGACGTCACGGGCGACGGCACGCAGGCTGAGGGCGGCCGGACCCTCGTCGGTCAGGCGGGTGCGTGCCGCGGCCAGGATGTCCGCGGTGACCGTCTGCCGTGCGAGTGCTCGGGCGGTGGGTGCCATCCGACGATCCTGGCACGGGAGAGCAGCGCACACAAAGGAGAGCACTGCTCTTGCTTTCACGTCGACGAACCGTCATGCTCGTTTTCGAGAGCGGTGCTCTCGTAACCAGGAAGCAGGAGACCATGACCCACCACCTCATCGTCGGCGCCGGCCCCGTCGGCCGGCACGTCGCGGAGCTGTTGACCGTCCGGGGCGACCGCGTCACCGTCGTCTCCCGCTCCGGTCGCAGTACGGGCATCGCCGGTGTCGAGCACCTCGCGCTCGACGCCTCCGATGCCGACGCCCTCTCCCGCGCCACCGAGGGAGCAGCCATCCTCTACAACTGCGCGAACCCCGGCGACTACACGCAGTGGGAGCGCACCTGGCCCCCGCTCGCCGCAGCACTGCTCACGGCGGCCGAACGCACCCGGGCGACCTACGCCATCACCGGGAACCTGTACCCGTACGGCCCGGTCGACGGGCCGATGCACGAGGGACTGCCGGACGCCGCCACAGACCACAAGGGGGTGCTCCGGGCGACGCTGTGGGCGGATGCCCTCGCCGCGCACGACGCCGGCCGTGTCCGGGCCGTCGAGGTCCGCGCCTCGGACTACCTCGGCCCCGGGATCGGTGCCAACGGCCACGTGACGCGTGTGCTCCCGGCCGCGCTCCGGGGCCGTGCGGTGGCGATGGTCGGGCGCACCGACCTGCCGCACACCTTCACGGACGTGCTCGACGTCGCTCGGACGTTGATCGCCGCTGCCGAGGACGAGAGCGCCCACGGCCGCACGTGGATGGTGCCGAGCAACGCGCCGCGGACGCAGCGCCAGGCCCTCACCGACGTCCTCGCGGCGGCGGGGAAGCCCGCTGTGCCGGTGCGCCGGATGCCCGCGGCCCTGTTCCGCGTCGGCGGGCTCGTGTCGCCGATGATGCGCGAGCTGGCCGATCTGACCTACCAGTGGACCGCGCCGTACGTGGTCGACGACCGCGAGAGCCGGGCACACTTCGGCATCGAACCGACCCCGTGGGACGAGGTGTGCCGCCGGACGGCCGCCGGCGCGGCCTGAACCACCGCCGCCGACACCGCCGCCACCCGCTGCCACCCGACGCAGCCCGAACAACCACCACCGCCACAACCCGCCGCCGCCGCCACACACGGAAGGGGGTGGGACGCGCCGTTGCGTCCCACCCCCTTCCGCCTCGCACCGCCGGTCAGATCACCAGCAGCCTCGAGTACTGCGCCGCGTCGAGCTGCTGCGCAGCTCCACCCGCAGCGGGGACCTTCCACAGCCCGACCGAGGGGCCGCTGTCGACGGAGACGAACACGTCCCCGCCGGCCGAGACGGCACCCAGGTGCTCGCCACGGGACCCGGCAGTCAGCCCGGTCACCGGCACGGTCGACGTCCCGCCGCTGCCCACCACGAGCTTGTCCGGGATGCCGCGGTCGATCGTGCACCCGCCCGGCCGGTACTCCGACGGGGCGGGGCAGAACTGCGCCGACTGCAGGAGCGAGAAGCCGTCGGCGTTCGCGGCGGCGTACTCGAACGCGTACCGCGGTTCGATCTGCGTCAGTTGGGTCGCCCCGGGCTTGAGCTGGTACCAGACCCACGACCCGGCGCCACCGGTCGATCGGATGTCGACGTAGACGTTGCCGTGCGAGTCGGCGAGCACGCCGGCGGGGTAGCCGACGATCGTGCCGGTCGGCCCGATGAACGTGCGGGGCGCGATGCCGGTGCCCTTGACGTACGGCTGGCTGACGGTTCCGCCGAGCACGACGACCTTGCCGTCCGGGGTGACGGTCCAGAAACGCTGATCGCTCCCGACGGCCTTGCCACCCAGGTCCAGCACGACCTTCGGGGCCGAGGCGCCGACGGACAGCTTCTGCACCGCACCGGTCACCGAGTCCACCCAGTACAGGTTGCCCTCGGCGTCGGAGCGCAGGTCCGGGGTCAGGTGCAGGCCGGACGCGATGATCGAGACCCCGCTGCCGTCGGCCGGGTCCCGCAGGATCTCGGTGCCGTCCGCCGACGGGGTGAACACGTCACCGTCGGCGTTCGCGGTGAAGCCCTCGCCGTCCGTCGCGACGACGGTCTTCGCACCGCTGCCGGAGTCCGCGAACCGCACGACGGCACCGTTGCCGTCGAGCGCGAACAGCGACTGCGTCGTCTCCGGCTCGGGCACCGACGGTGACGTCCAACGCAGCGTGATCGTGCGGCCGGTCCCCCGGTGGCCGAGGGCACGCACCGAGAAGCGGTACGTGGTCGCGGGCGAGAGCTCGTCGAAGCGGTCGGAGCGGGCGCGCGGGTGGAGTCGGTCGACCTGGCGGTCGTGGCGGTTCGCGACGGCGGCGACGGCGACCTTCCAGCCCGTCACCTTCGCGCCGTGCTCCGGGCCGCGCCACGTCAGCGTGGCACTGTCCGCGTCGCCGGTGACGCGGACGGCGGTCGGCGCGCCCGGCACCGACGACCAGGAGGTGTGCGCCGTCGCCGGCACCGCGCCTCCGAAGACGAGCGCCGCGGCGGCGACCGCGGTGATGAGTGCTCGGTACACGATGGTTCCCCTGCCTTCCCCGCGGCTCCCTGCGTCACGGCTCCACGTATCACAGCACCGCGCTGACCCCAGGGGAACGCTTGCGGGTCGGATCTGCGGTTCCCCGCACCGCAAGATGCCGCATGGCCGGACCGGCAGACGCCGTCGTGTTCCCGAGACGCCGCCGAATCCGACGGCGTCTCGCCGACTCGGCGGCGTGGAGCCGACACGACGGCGTCTCGCGGGCACGGGACCCGCACCGACGACGGACGGGAGGCCCGGTGCCAGCTGGCACCGGGCCTCCCGTCAGAAAGGGGGTCGCGTCTCGGACGCGGCGCGTCTCAGTAGCGCGGCTTGCGCTCCGGACGGTCGTCGCGGTCGTCGCGGCGGCCACCACCACGGCGGTCCGCACGGATCTCGATGAGCTTGCCGCTGATCCGGGTGTCGGTCAGGCGGTCGAGCACACCGGGGTCCATGTCGGCCGGCAGTTCGACGATCGAGAAGTCCGGTCGGATCTGGATCGCACCGAAGTCGTCACGGCGCAGGCCGCCCTCGTTGGCCAGGGCACCGACGATCTGGCGCGGCTCGACGCGGTGACGACGGCCGACCTCGATGCGGTACGGGGACATCGGCTGCGAACGGCGCGGGCCACGGTCGCCGCGGTCACCACGGTCGCGGTCGCCACCACGGTCGCCGCGGTCGTTGCGGCCGCCACGGTCGTCGCGGGCACCACGCTCGTCGCGCTCGCTGCGACGGGCGTCGCGCTCCATCTGGCTGCGGAGTGCGTCGTCGGCTGCGGTGAGGAGCAGCGGCGAGTCGCCCTGCGCCACGACGGCCAGGGCGGCGGCGACGTCGTCCGAGGGGACGTCGTGGTGCTCGACGTAGTGCGCGATGACGTCGCGGAAGGCCGCGATCCGGCCCTGGTCCTCGAGCGCCGCGGTGATCGCGTCGTCGAAGCGGGTCAGGCGCGTCTCGTTGACGTCGTCGATGGTCGGCAGCTGCATCTGCGTGAGCGGCTGCTTGGTGTGGCGCTCGATCGCGGACAGCAGGCGACGCTCACGCGGGGTGACGAAGCTGATCGAGTCACCCGAACGACCGGCGCGGCCGGTACGACCGATGCGGTGCACGTAGGACTCGATGTCGACCGGGATGTCGAAGTTCACGACGTGCGTGATGCGGTCGACGTCGAGGCCACGGGCGGCGACGTCGGTGGCGACCAGGATGTCGAGCTTGCCCGACTTCAGCTGGTTGACCGTGCGCTCACGCTGGGCCTGGGCGACGTCACCACTGATTGCGGCGGCGGCGTACCCGCGGGCACGGAGCTTCTCGGCCAGGGTCTCGGTCTCGCTCTTGGTGCGGACGAAGATGATCATGCCCTCGAAGTCCTCGACCTCGAGGATGCGGGTGAGCGCGTCGACCTTCTGCGGGTACGAGACCATCAGGTAGCGCTGCGTGATGTTCGCGGCGGTCTTCGTCTTGGTCTTGACGGTGATCTCGGCCGGGTCGGTCAGGTATTGCTGCGAGATGCGGCGGATCTGCGCGGGCATGGTCGCCGAGAAGAGCGCGACCTGCTTGTCGTCCGGGGTGTCGGCGAGGATCGTCTCGACGTCCTCGGCGAAGCCCATCTTGAGCATCTCGTCGGCCTCGTCGAGCACCAGGTACTTCAGCTCGGACAGGTCGAGCGTGCCCTTCGCCAGGTGGTCCATGATGCGGCCGGGGGTGCCGACGATGACGTCGACGCCGCGGCGCAGGGCGGAGAGCTGCACGCCGTACGCCTGGCCGCCGTAGACCGGCAGGACGTGGACGTTCTTCATGTGGGACGCGAACTGCTCGAACGCCTCGCACACCTGCAGGGCGAGCTCGCGCGTCGGGGACAGCACGAGCGCCTGGGGCTTCTTGCTGCCGGACTCCATGCGGGACAGGATCGGCAGCGCGAAGGCCGCGGTCTTGCCGGTACCGGTCTGCGCCAGGCCGACGACGTCGCGCCCGGCGAGGAGCGTGGGGATGGTGGCTTCCTGGATGGCGGAAGGGGTCTCGTAACCGATGTCCTTGACGGCCTTGAGCACAGCGTCGCTCAGGCCGAGATCGGCGAACGTCACCACGGGCCCGTCGTCGAGGGTCTCAGTGGTGGGGGTGGTGTCCGTGCTCATACCACCAACGGTATCTCGAATGCGCGCTCCGCAGGGACGGGAGGCCCGTGGCGGCGCCGCCACGGGCCTCCCGTCCGCCGTGTTGGTCACGTCAGGAGCGCGTGGTGCCGATCCCCAGGACCGCGTCCGCCCGGTCGTTCAGTCGCGTCAGCATCTCGGCGAGCGAGCGCAGCTCGTCCGAGGCGAACTCCTCCGTCAGGTCGTCGAACACCTCGGCTCCGGCGGCGTCCAGCTCGTCGAGCAGCCGTCGGCCGGCGGGCGCGAGCGTGACGAGCGTGGCGCGGCCGTCCGCGGGGTCCGGCGACCCGATCAGGTGCTCGGCCTCGATCAGCGAGGCGACCCGGCGGCTGATCACCGGCCGCGACAGCCCCGTCGCGTCGGCGATCGCGGTCGCCCGGACGGGGCCGTGCCCGGCGACGGCGCGCAGGATCACGCGGGCCGTCGGGTCGAGGCCGCCGCGGGACTCGATGAGCGAGGAGCGCAGGGTCTGCCGGACCCACAGCCGGTCGAGCTGGGATCGCAGGAGTCGCTCGGCGGTACGCCGGTCGTCGGTCACGCGCTCAGCGTAGCGGGCACATTTAGTTGCTTGCCGGAAGCAACAGATGTATCGTTGCGCGGTCTGCAAAGTTTCACAGCCAGAAAAAGGAGTTCGATGACCGCCACCGCACCCGTCCCGGTGCAGCACGGCCGGCACACCGCCGAGGCCCCCGCGGCCTCCGGAGGCGCCGGCCAGCAGCCGCTGATGACCCACCGTCAGATCCTCCTGGTGATCTACGGCCTGATGGCGGGCATGTTCCTGTCCTCGCTCGGCCAGACGGTGTTCGGCACGGCGATCCGCACGATCGGCGACGACCTGCACGGGCTCGACCAGCAGGCCTGGGTGACGACCGCGTACCTCATCACCTCGACGATCGCGACGCCGATCTACGGCAAGCTGTCCGACATCTTCGGCCGCCGCCCGCTGTACATCTTCGGCATCGTCGTCTTCATCCTCGGCGCCGTCCTGTCGTCGATGTCCACCTCGATGCTCATGCTCGCCGCCTTCCGTGCGGTGCAGGGCATCGGTGCCGGCGCGCTGATGTCGCTGCCGCTCGCGATCATGGGCGACATCCTCGCCCCGCGTGAGCGCGCCAAGTACCAGGGGTACTTCCTCGCCGTCTTCGGCATCTCGTCCGTGATCGGCCCGCTCATCGGCGGTCTGCTCGCCGGTTCCTCCGAGATCCTGTGGATCACGGGCTGGCGCTGGGTGCTCCTGATCAACGTGCCGATCGGTGTCGCGGCGCTCCTCATGGTCATCGTGTTCCTGCACCTGCCGAAGGTGCACGGCGCCGGCGACGCGAAGCCGAAGGTCGACTGGTGGGGCGCGACCGCCGTCATCGTCACCCTCGTGCCGCTCCTGCTCGTCGCCGAACAGGGCCGCATCTGGGGCTGGGGCTCCCCCGCCGCCATCGCCTGCTACGTCGTCGGTGTCGTCGGCCTGATCGGTCTGCTGCTCATCGAGTCGAAGATGGGCGACGCGGCGATCATCCCGCTCAAGCTGTTCCGCTCGGGCACGTTCTCGATGGCGACCGTCATCGGGTTCCTGGTCGGCTTCGCGATGTTCGGCGCGATGCTCACCATCCCGCTCTACCTGCAGATCGTCGTCGGACTGACCCCGACCGAGTCCGGTTTCGCGACCCTGCCGCTCGTCGGCGGTCTCATGATCGCCTCGATCACGAGCGGTCAGATCGTCGCCCGCGTCGGCCGGTACCGGATCTTCCCGGTCATCGGCACCGCGCTCGTCTCCGCCGGCTACGTCGTCCTGACCTTCATGTCGATCGACAAGCCGCTCTGGTTCCTGATGATCGGCATGTTCCTCATCGGTCTCGGCCTCGGCTCGGTCATGCAGTCGCTGACCCTGGCGTCGCAGGGCTCCGTCGAGGCCCGTGACATGGGCGTCGCCACGTCGTCCGCCACGTTCTTCCGCCAGATCGGTGGCACGCTCGGCACCGCCGTCCTGCTGTCCATCCTGTTCTCGGTGATGCCGGCGAACATCCTGACCGCGACCGCGAACCAGAAGGACCTCGGTCCGGCACTCGACGCCGCGCTCAACCCGACCGTCGCCAGCGCGAAGGCGAACCAGGGCGCCATGGACAAGATCTGGACGCCCGTCGTCACCCCGCTGACGAAGACCGTGCAGTCGCAGCTCGACGCCGCCTCGGCGAAGGCGAAGCAGGCCGCCGACGCCGCGGTCACCGAGCAGGTCACCGCGGCCGTGCAGCAGCAGGTCACCGCCGGTGCCGTGCCCGCCGCAGCAGCGCAGACCGTCATCGACCAGCAGGTCGCCGCGGCCACGCCGGCCGCCGAGCAGTCCGCCCTCGAGCAGGTCGCCGACCGGGCGCACGCCAGCGTGCAGGGCGACACCGTGTCCGTCGACTGGGCGGACGCCGACCAGCGCTCCTACTGGGTCGACGAGCTCACCCCGGAGCTGGCGAAGAAGATCGACGACGGCAACACCACGAGCGACAGCGCCACCAGCACGAACGACACCTCGTTCCTGACCGGTGCCGACAGCCGCCTGACCCGGCCGTTCATGGCGGGCTTCAACGCCTCGTCCGTGACGATCTACTGGGTCGGTCTCGGCGTCATCCTGCTCGCGTTCGTGCTGACCTGGTTCTTCCGGGTGCCGCCGCTGCGCCAGCGTTCCGCGCTGCAGGAGCAGGCCGACATGTCCGCCGAGGCGCAGCTCGAGGCCGAGGCGGGCGCCGCCGCAGCCGAGGCCGGCTCGTTCACGGGCCCGATGACCGGGTCCGTGCCGACCGGATCCACGCCGACGCACCGTCGGTGACCGACCGGGGCGTCCGTCCGTGCCCCCTTTCCGGGCGGGCGCCCCTCCCACACACCGCAAACCACCAGGAGTCCACGTGATCACCACCCCGGCAGCGGCTGCGGCAACGGAGCCGTGCACGCTGCGTGAACGGAAGAAGCAGCAGACCCGGCAGGCACTGCACGACGCAGCGCTCACGCTGGTGTCCGCGCACGGGCTCGACGGCGTCACGGTCGAGCAGATCTGCGCCGACGCCGACGTCTCCCCCCGCACCTTCTTCAACTACTTCTCGTCGAAGGCGCACGCGGCGCTCGGGCTCGACTCGGTCGAGGTCCCGGAGCGCTCAGCGGCCTGGTTCGCCGAGGCCGACGGTGCCCTGGTCGACGACCTGTGCGCCCTGGTCGCGGCCACCGTCCCGCTCTCCCAGGACCGCCGTCGCATGAAGGAGCTGCTCGTGCTCCGGCCGGAGATGTCGTCGATGGTGATGCAGTGGATGGCCGAGTCGCGCCAGTCCCTGCTCAGCGTCGTCGGCACCCGCACGGACGTGCAGACCGCCCGCACCGCGGTGACCCTGGTGATGTCGGCGCTCAGCGAGGTGGCACACCGCGAGACCGTGCGGAGCAACGACGAGCTCGCGGACCGGCTCCGTGCCGTCGTGCGCGAGATGGCGGCGCTCGTCTCCTGAGGCGGGGCCCTTCGGGCGTACCTGGTCGAATCGGGCGTACCTGGCAGGAACTTCCTGCCAGGTACGCCCGCTTCCGCTTTCCAGCGCACGCGCTCTGGGAAGGAACCGCGCGTCGTCGACGCGAGCGAAGGGCGGACGGGAGGCCCGTGGCGGTGTCGCCACCGGCCTCCCGTCCGTCAGGTGGTGACGCCCTGACGCCGCCGCGCCGGCCGGTGCCACACGAGTGCGTCACGCGAGCGGTCGCGGGCGAACCGGAGCACCCGCAGCACGACGATGTCGTGGTCGCCCGCCCGGTGGGTGGCCTCGACGACGCACTCGAGCCACGAGTGCGCGCCGTCGAGCAGGATCGCTCCCCCGGCCGTCTCGACCGTCCCCACCCCGTCGAGCCGGCGCCCGCGGTCACGCGACGCCAGCTGCGCGGTGTGCGCGGCGTGCTCGTCGCCGAGGACGGAGACCCCGATGACCGGCGCTGCGGCGAGGTCCGGCCAGGTGGTCGAGGAGTGCTGCACGGCGAACGTCACCAGCGGCGGGTCGTACGAGACCCCCACCGTGAAGGACGTCGCGACCATCACCACCGGGACGCCCGTGACGCGGGCGGCGATCGCCACGACGACCGAGGGCACCTCGGCGATCGCCTCGCGGATGTCGAGCGGGTCGTCGGTGAAGTCGTCGTGCATGGTGGGTCCCTCGTTCAGGAGCGGGCGAGAAGTGTCCGGGCGCGGCGCTCGTCGGCACGCATGGCGGCGACGAGGGCGTCCGGACCGGGGAACGTGCGTTGCCGTCGGATGCGCCGGCCGACGGTGAGCTCGACGGCTGTGCCGTACAGGTCGCCGTCGAAGTCGAGCACGTGGATCTCGACGGTGCGCGGTCGGTCGGCGAAGGTGCTGTTGCTCCCGACGGAGACCAGGGCCTCGCGGGCGACGGGCCAGGTCGCCGCCGTGAGCCAGCCGACGTAGACCCCGTCCGCCGGCACCGACCGGACGACGTCGGCGTCGGGCAGCAGGTTGGCGGTGGGGAACCCCAGGCCGTGGCCGACCCCGGCGCCGTGGACCACGGCACCGGTGAGCACGGTGCCCGCTCGACGGGGCGTGGGCAGGGACCGTGCCGCCACCACCGCGACCACCGCGACCAGGGCGAGGACGCCGAGCGTGACGGCGTCGGTCGCGGTGGCCAGCAGGACCGCCGTGACGGTGCTGCCGAGCACGGCGCCGAGCTGCTTGACGGTGTTGAAGGTGCTCGAGGCCGCCCCGATGGTGCTCGGGCCGGCGGCGAGCACGGCGGCGAGCGAGAACGGCGACCAGACGAAGGCGTTCGCGACCCCGAAGCCGGTGAAGGCGCTGGCGACCGCCCAGAGCGGTGCACCGGTGCCGATCAGCAGGGCCGTCAGGGCGACGGACACGACCAGCAGGACCGCGCCGACGGTGGCCGTCGCCCGGGGGCCCGCGGTGTTCGTCATGCGTCCGACGAAGGGTGCGGCGGCCAGGCACGCGACCCCCATCGGTACGAGCACCAGTGCGGCTGCTCCCGCACCGAGGCCCCGCTCGGTCTGCAGGTCGAGCATCAGCGGGATCGGTGCGGACCCGACGCAGAACGACGCCGCGGTCGCGCCCCACGCGCCGGTGACGAAGCCTCGGTCGCGGAACAGCCCGAGGGGGACGAGTGCCCGGTCGCCGGCCCGACGCTGCACCGTGAGCACCACCGCGACGACCCCCGCACCCAGCACCACCAGGGCGGCCCGGGGCAGCGGGGCGGCGAGCAACCCCGCTCCGGTCCCCTGCACGCCGACGACGACCGCGAGGACCCCGGCCGTCACCCCGGTGACCGCGAGCACGGGCAGCGGGACGACGATGCGCGGGGACACCGGCACGAACCGGAGCACCGCGATCGCCGTGACGACCCCGACCGGCACGTTGACGAGGAACACCGACGGCCATCCCCACGTCTCGACGAGCAGCCCGCCCACGATCGGCCCGGCAACGGTGGCAGCCCCGCCACCGGCGCTCCACACGGCGAGCGCGACGGCCAGCCGCGGCGGGTCGAACAGCGACCGGATGACGGTGAGGCACTGCGGGGTCAGCAGCGCAGCGCCGAGCCCCTGGACCGCTCGCCAGGCGACGAGCGCACCGATGCCCGGTGCCGCCGCGCAGCCGACGGACGCGATCGTGAAGACCGCGAGCCCGACCAGGTACACGCGGCGGTGCCCGAACCGGTCACCGAGCCGTCCGGCCACGAGCAGCGGCACCGCGAAGGCGAACAGGTAGGCGCTGTTGACCCACACGGACGTCGACGCGTCGGAGCCGAGTTCACGCCCGACGTCAGGGAGTGCGACGGACACGATCGTGCTGTCGAGCAGCAGCATGAAGAAGCCGAGGCAGAGCCCGCCGAGCGCGAGCCACCGACGGGCCGGGGTCACCTCACACCGCCAGGTTCTCGCGGAGCGTGGTGCCCGGGTACCGCGGTGCGAGGGCCCCGCGGTCGCGGAGCTCCGGCACGAGCAGCTCGCTCAGGTCGGCGAACCCGGACGGCATGCCGAGGGGGCTGGAGAGCATGTAGCCACCGCGGCCTCCCGTGGCGGCGAAGTTCTCCTGCAGTGCGTCGGCCACCGTGGCGGCGTCACCGACGAGCATGTGGTCGAGCCCGGTCGCGGCCCGCCAGCCGTGCTCGAAGAAGTCGTCACGGTCCATCGTGTGGTCCGCGCCGAACTCCGCGACCAGGCTGCCGACCAGGCCTGCCGGGCTCGCCTGCGCGGCGACGATCTCGTCGCGCAGTTCGCCGAGCCGGAACGACGCCGGCAGGGTCGAGAAGTCGTACCCGGCGTTGTGCGAGATGAAGGTGCCCACCGCCTCGCGGTTCCAGAACGACAGCAGGGAGTCCCGACGGGTGACGGCCTCGGCCTCGGTGGTGCCGACGATGGCCTGGGTGGCCCAGAGGATCCCGACGCCGGCGGGGTCACGGCCGGCCTCGGTGAGCGCCGCGTCGAGGGCGTCGCGGTGCCGGAGCTGCCCGGTGACGCTCGCGCCGAACCCGAACACCAGGTCGGCGAACGACGCACTCGCGGCGATGCCGCGCGGCGAGTTGCCGGCCTGCACCACCACGGGGTGCCGCTGCGGGCTGGGCACGCTCGCCAGGGGCCCGCGCACCTTGAAGAACCGTCCGTCGTGGTCGATGGGGTGCACTCCGGCGGGGTCGGCGAACCGGCCGGTCGCACGGTCGCGGACGATGGCGTCCGGTGCGACGGAGTCCCAGAGCGCACGGCAGACGCCGATGAACTCCTCCATCCGCTCGTAGCGCAGGTCGTGGTCGACCAGGTGGTCGGACCCGTAGTTCGCGGCGTCCGCACCCCGTGACGAGGCCACGACGTTGAACGCCATCCGACCACCGGTGACGTGGTCGAGCGAGTTGAGCAGTCGGGCGACCGAGAACGGGTGGGTGAACGTGGACGAGTAGGTGAGCCCGAAGCCGATGTGCTCGGTCACCGTGGACATCGCGGCGATCACCGGCGCCATGTCCTGCCGGGGCCACTGGATGCCCCACTCGACGGCCGGGTCGATGCTGCCGCGCCAGGTGCTCGGCACGCCGGAGCCGTCGCCGAAGAACAGCATGTCGACGCCGGCGCGTTCGGCGGTCCGCGCCACCTCCATGTACATCCGGACGTCGGGGAAGTCGTGGCCGACCCAGCTGCCTGCTGCCGCCCACCGCCCCTCGGTGTGGGTGAAGGACAGGTCGTAGGCCAGGTGCATGCCGGTCATCGGGCACCCACCGTCTCTGCCGGCACCGCTGCGCGCCACAGCGCCACGGCGTCGTCGGCGTCGGTGACGACGCCGACGTTCAGGCCGATCATCGTCAGCGCGGCGTCGTGCACGGCGGTGTCGTACGCGGCGGTGGCGTCCCGCGGGACCACCACGGGCCAGCCGAGCTGCATCGCGTCCTGTGCGGTGGCGAGCACGCAGCACTCGGTCGTGAGCCCCACGACGGTGACCCAGCCGATCCCGGCGGAGGTGAGCCGGGCCTCCAGGTCGGTGCCCAGGAACCCGCTGTAGCCGCGCTTCACGACGCGCGTCTCGCCGGACGCGGGCGCCGTGCGGAACCACTCGGCACCCTCGGTGCCGATGCGGCAGGGCTCGTCGTCGGGCATCGGTCCGTCGAGGGCACCACCGCGCAGCCAGGTGCTCGAGCGCCACGGTCGAGCCGGGTCGCTGCCGAGCTCGACCCAGACGACGGGGACGCCGGCGGAGCGGGCCTCGTCGACCAGGGTACCGATGCGGGTGACCGCGGCGTCGACGGCGGCCGACGCACGGTCGTCGAGTCCGTACGGGGCGATGCGCGCCGGCTCCCCGAAGTCGCGCTGCACGTCCACGACGACGAGCGCGGGGCGGAGCGCGGTGCCGGGTACGGGGCGCAGCGCGGCGTCGGCTGCCGCCGGCGGCGCGGTGCCGAGCAGGCGGTCCAGCCGCGTGTCGCGGCCCTCCGTCGCCCCGGTCACCGGAGCACCGCCGCGTCGTGCTGCCGGAGGGCCGGCAGGACCGTCTCGCCGAACAGCACCATGTCCTGGTCGTACTCGGGGAAGATCAGCATCAGACCGTCGAGCTCGCCCTGGTCGACGATGTACTCGATGTGCTCGGTGACGGTGTCCGCCGCACCCGCGACGTACGCCGTCTGGAACGCGTCCTCGCCGACCGCGCCGTCCGCCCAGGCACGCGCCTGCGCGGCGGGGACGCCCCACGACGACCGCATCGAGGCCAGTGCCTCGCGGTCGACGCCCACGCCCCACTCGCGCACCTTGCGCTGCGCGGCGGCGTCGGTCTCGCCCTGCACGACGGTGAGCATCGAGTAGGTCTTGCACTCCCGCCCCTCGGCGGCCGCGCGGTCGTGCACGTCACGCGACAGGTCGCGCATCTCGTCCAGGCTGTCGGCGGCGAGGAACGCACCGTCGGCGTGCTTCGCCTGGAACGCCCGGGCCGCCTCGGACTTGCCGGCGCTGATGATCGTCGGACGGGCCGACGGGTGCGGACGAGACTCGCAGCCGTCGAGGTCGAAGTACGGCGTGTGCATGGTGACGCTGTCCTCGGTCCACAGGCGCGTGACGGCCTCGGTCCAGAGCTCGGTCATCCGGTACCGGTCGGCGTGGCTGAGCGCCGCGTCCCAGATCCCGAACTGCTCGAACTCCGCCGCGTAGGCACCGTTCACGATGTTCATGCCGGCACGGCCGCCGGAGACGTCCTGCAGGGTGGTGTACATCTTCGCCGCGACGGCGGGGTTGTGGACGTTGGCGTGCATCGTCGCCCAGATCTTCACCCGCTCGGTGGCCTCGGCGATGCCGGCCATCATCGTCATCGACTCCAGGGACCGGCCCCAGTGGTCGGTGGTGCCGCCGAAGCCGCGCCACTTCGCCATCGACATCACGAAGTCCAGGCCGATCGCCTCGGCGTGCAAAGCCGCGCGCTTGTTCCAGGCGTAGGTCGCCTCGGGGTGGGGTGCGGTGGTGGAGAGCATCCACCCGCCGTTGCCGATCGGGAGGAAGATCCCGTACTCCTTCGCGGGCATCTCACGCCGCCTCTCTGGTCGTTGCGGAACACTCGGTCACGACGGGGCTCACGGTGCCGGCCACACCGTCTCGCCGTCCTTCGTGACGGCGTCGACGTACTCGTTCGTGAACCAGGCCTTCGCGTCGGCACCGGTCACGGAGGGCTTCACGATGCCGAACTGGTGCAGCATGTCGACGAGCTTCGACACGTTCTCCATGTCGATGCCGCCGAGCGGCTGCTCCGGCGTCGGGTTGTCCGCGATGACCTTCGTCTCGGTGGTCCAGATCTTCGCGTTCTGGGCTTCGTCGTAGGTCGCGCCGGAGAGCTTCGCGGCGTACCCGACGCACTGCTTCGTCTTCGCCGCGCTCGCGGAGCAGAAGTCGTAGGCGTGCAGGGCTGCGCGCAGGACGTCCTCGACGGCGGTCGGGTGCGCCTTCGCGAACGCCGGGTTCACGGCCATCGCGCCGATCGACGAGGGGATGCCGTAGTCGACGGGCTGCCAGACCTTGACGTCGTCACCGGCGGCCTCCAGCAGGTTCGGCTCGTTCGACACGAAGCCGGTCAGCGCCTCGAGCCCGTTCTGCTTCCGGGGCAGGACCGAGGGGTCGTAGCCCTCCTTCACCAGCGTCAGGGAGTCCCAGTCGACACCGGCCTTGACCATCATCGCCTGGACGGACGCGGGCACGTACCCCTTGTGTCCGACGACCTTGCCGTCGAGCTGCTTCAGGTCCGTGACGTCGTCGCCGTTGGTCATCAGGATGTCGAGCCCGGCGTTCGAGTAGGACGAGATGCCGGTGATGTCGATGCCGTTCGCCCGGGCCTGGATGAGGTCCTGCTCGGCGACCGCGGACACCGTGGCCTGGCCGCTGGCGAGGAGCTTGGTGTTCTGCGCGGTGTCGCCGGACCCGGGCTTCAGGGTGACGTCGAGGCAGAGGTCCTTGAAGTAGCCGAGCTCGTCCGCCGCGATGTACTCGAGGATCGACGCCGACGACTGGTACTGGTAGCCGGACAGGTACGTGATCGTGCCGGCGTCCTTGTTCTCCTTGCACCGCTCGGACGAGATCGCGCTGCCCTCGGCCGATGCGCTGCCGGCGCTCGAGCCGGCGCTGCAGCCGGTGAGGGCGAGGGCGACGGCGGCGGTGGCGAGGGCCGCGACGGCGGCCTTGGTGCGGTGCTGCTTGCTGCGGGGCTGCGTGGTGCTGTGCTGCATGGTCACTCCTGTGGGAAGGGATGGGTGGTGCAGGGAGGGTGCGGGTGGTGGGACGGGTCGCCGGGGTCGGCCTGGAGGCGCGGCTGACGTCGCGCGGGCGGGCTCGCTCCGGCGGGTGGTGCGGTCGGGCCGCGGGGCGGCCGCGGGTCAGTCGTTCGCGCTGCGGTGCCAGTGCAGGACGCGTCGCTCGACGAGCGTGATGAGGCCGAGCAGCACCACGCCCATCACGGCGAGGATCGCGATGGCCGCGTAGACGACGGCGAGCTGGTTCATCGACGACGCCGTGCTGATCACGGTGCCGAGACCGCCGGTCGACCCGGACGCCGACAGCTCCGCGACGACCGCGCCGATGATGGACAGCGGGAACACGATCCGCAGTGCGGCGAAGACGAACGGCAGGGCGTTCGGGATCCGCAGGTGCACGAGCATCTCGAACCGGGACGCGTCGATCGTCCGGTACACCTGCAGCACGGGCTGTGGCACGGAGCGCAGTCCGGCGGCGGTGTTGATCAGGATCGGGAAGAAGCAGATCAGGGCCGTGATCACGAGCTTCGGCAACGGCCCGAACCCGAACGCCACGACGAGTGCCGGGGCGATGGCGACGAGCGGGGTCACGTTGAGGACGATCGCGATCGGCATGACCGCCCGGCGGACGATCGGCAGTTCGCTCGTCAGCACCGCGAGCACGAAGGCCGCCAGGAACCCGATCGCCAAGCCCACGAGCGACTCGACCAGGGTGATGCCGGCGTTCTGCAGGTAGTAGGGCAGCTGCGTCGCCAGGGTCTCCCCCACGGCGGGCAGCGGCGGCAGCAGGAACGGCATCGCGGACGCCCCGAGCTGCCAGAGCACCGCCAGGACGGCGAGCATGACGACGAGGGGCAGCCAGACGACGGGCCGGAGCCAGCCGGGCACGGGCCGACGGGTGCTGCGCCGTTCGGCTTCAGCCGTGGTGCCGGTCGCGGTGACGGTGGACGCCGAGGTGGAGGTCGCGCTCATGGTCCCGTCCTCCTCAGGCCGCATCGGACGTGCGCCAGGCGCTGTGGAGGCGGGTCCGGACGAGGTCCTCGTACTCGTGGAACCGCCGTTCCTCGAACAGGCGCTGGTTCCGCGGGCGGGGCAGGTCGATGTCGATCACGTCGACGATGCGGCCGGGGCGCGGGGCCATCACGACCACGGTGTCGGACATCCGGACCGCCTCGGACACCGAGTGCGTGACGAACAGCACCGTGGTGCGCAGTTCGTCCCACAGGTCGAGCAGCTGGTCCTGCAGGCTCTCGCGGGTGAACTCGTCGAGCGCCGAGAACGGCTCGTCCATGAGCAGGACGTCAGGCCGCAGCCCGAAGGCCCGCACGATCGCGGCGCGCTGCTGCATCCCGCCGGACAGCTGAGCGGGGAGCTTGTCCATGGCCTCGCCGAGTCCCGCCATCCGCAGCAGCTCCCGCATGTCCGGGCCGGCTCCGGTGGTGCGTTCCTCGAGGTCCCCGATGGCCGCTCGGCGACGCCCGGCTCCGGGGTTCACCCGGGCGGCGAGCGAGACGTTCTGCAGCACGGTCAGCCACGGCAGGAGCGCGGGGGCCTGCGGCACGAGCCCGATGAGCTTTGCCGCACAGGCCTGCGCCGGTGTGACGCCGTGCACCCGGACGTCGCCGCGGTCAGCCGGTTCGAGCCCGGCGACCAGGCGGAGCAGTGTCGACTTGCCGCAGCCGCTCGGGCCGATCAGCGAGACGAACCGTCCGGGTTCGATCGTCAGTTCCACGTCGTCGAGGGCCACCATCGCACTCGCGCCGCTGCCGTACACCTTGCGCACCGCGTCCACGCGGACCGCTGATGTGCTCATCCGTTCCTCCATACCGTCGGCGAGCACGCATGCTCGGTCTCGTATGGCGGAGAGCGTGCGTCGCGAGCTCGGGTTCGTCTGCGACGCGGAAATCCGCTGCTGGTGACGAGGTTAGGACGCCCGTGTTACGGAGCCGGACCACATGTGTTGCGAACGTGTGAACGGGTGCGGAGCTCAGCGCGACGAGGGCGCTGCGGTGGTTCCGTCCCACACGAGCACCTCGACGCCCAGGTCGGCGGCGGCGACCGAGACCCACCCGGCGAGTGCCCGAGCAGCGGGTTCGGCCACGACGAGCACCGCTCGTTCGACCCCGGGCACCGAACGGCGCAGCCACAGGAGCTTGAACAGGTCCGCCATCACCTTGTTGCGCCACGCGGGCTTGTAGGCACCCTGGTTCGCGACGAGCTGCACGACCACCCGGTCGCCCTCGTCGATGCCCTCGACCTCGACCCGTGCGCGGTCGAGCACGACCGTCCGGGGGCGCAGGACGACACCGAGTGCGGTGCCGGCGTGCTCGAGCATCCGGCGTTCGACGGAGTCGGGGGCGAACCGGCCCCACTCGGAGCGCTCGGCGGAGACCTCGGTCATGTCGGCAGTGTAGGCGGGCGACACCGCGGCGTACGCCGTCGTGTCTGCCCGACGCCGCGAAGTCGTCGAGACGCCCCCGTTTCCGGAGGCGTCTCGACGTGACGACGGCGTCTCGTGCCGCAGCAACGGGTCAGACGACGGACCAGCCACCGTCGCTCGGCAGCACCGCACCGTTGACGTTCGCCGAGTCGTCGCTCAGCAGCCACGTGATCGCGGCGGCGAGATGCTCGGGCTGGGCGACCGGCGGGATGGTGGTCTGCATGATCGGACCGACCCGGCGGGCCGCGTACTCGCTGCGCATCGGCGCCTCGATGTTCGTGGCGACCGCACCCGGCGCCACGGCGTTCGCCCGGATGCCCTGCGGCCCGTGGAAGAACGCGACGCTCTTGGTGTACCCGGCGATGGCGTGCTTCGACGAGGTGTAGGCAGCACCGGCGGCCGAGGCCTTCAACGCAGCCTCGGACGCGACGTTCACGACCGATCCCTTGCCGGCGGCGATCATCAGCGGCAGCACGGCGCGGGTCAGGCGCATCGGGCCGGTGACGTTGACGCTGAAGACACGCTCCCAGGTGGCGTCGTCGACCTCGTCCGGCGGCAGGAACGCGTCCATGATGCCGGCGACGTTGGCGAGCCCGTCCACCCGGTCGCCGGCGGCGGCGATGAGTGCGTCGATGGTCTCGCTCGCGGCGACGTCGCCGACGACGGTCTCCACGGCGAAGCCCTCGAGCTCCGTGCGGAGTGCGTCGAGCCGCTCCGCCACGACGTCGGTCGCGATGACGCGCCCGCCCTCGTTCGCGATGCGCGTCGCCGTGGCGCGTCCGATGCCGGAACCCGCTCCGGTGACGATGATGGTCCTGCCGGTGAACCGTCCGGCGGTGGTGTCGGTCATGTGGTCTCCTCGATGCGGGGCGCTCGCTGCGCCACACCCGGTTATAGCACTCAGTGCCGAAAGGTCTCCATGAGCTCGACGAACGACCGTCCGACGGGGCGCCCGCGCACCATCGACCCCGACGCCGTGTCCCTCGTCGCACTTCGGCTGTTCGACGACCAGGGCTTCGACGCGGTGTCGATGGACGACGTCGCCGCGGCGGCCGGGGTCAGTCGCCGGTCGCTCTTCCGGTTGTTCCCGAACAAGGCGGCGCTGGTGTGGGGCGGTCTCGACGAGTTCGCCGCACGCTTCCGCGAGGCCCTGCGGTCACGGCCGGCAGACGAACCCTCGGCGGTGTCGCTCCGGGCGGCCTACCGGATCGGTGCGACGTTCCCGGACGACGCGGTCGAGGTCACCCGACACCGGCTCCGGGTCATCCGCGCGAACCCGTCGCTCGAGCACGTCGGCGCCGCGACGGTCACGGCCCTGACCGACGAGATCCTGCGGTACGTGGCCGAGCGGGACGGGGTCACCGCCGACGACCTCGCCGTCGCAGTACGCGCCCACACGCTGGCCGCCGCAGCGAGCGCCGCACTCACCTGGTGGGCACTGCACGGCGACGGCCGTCCGGAGGACGTCCTGGAGCGGGCACTCGCGCTGCTCGACTGACGAGCCCGGGGTTCCCCCACGCCGCACGCCGGAGTACCTTGCCGGGCATGCACACGACCGGACCCGCGCCGTACTTCCAGTTCGCCGGCACCGCCAGGCAGGCCCTCGAGCACTGGCAGCGGGTGTTCGGCGGCGAGGTGCAGATCGCGACCTACGCGGACTTCTCCCGCACGGACGGCCCGGCCGACGCCGTCGCGCACGGCCAGCTCACCGGCGAGCTGCAGCTGTTCGCCGCGGACGCGAGCGAGGGCGACACCCCGTTCTCGGCGACCGGGCTGCTCTTCTCACTGCTCGGCGCTGCGGAACCGGACGTCCTGCGTCGGTGGTTCGACCAGCTCGCCGAGGGCGGCACGGTGATCGACCCGCTGCAGCAGCGCCCGTGGGGCGACTGGGACGGCACCGTCCGCGACGCGCACGGGGTCACCTGGCTGATCGGGTTCGAGGACTCCGCGCGCTGAGTCCGGCGCGCTGCAGCGCCTACTGCTGGTCGGACGGCAGCAGCGGCGCCCAGAAGGCGTCGGGACCGTCGGCCTGCACGGCGTCGCGCTCGAACCGGAACCCGTAGTCGCGCACGAAGTCGAGGGCCGCGGCCTGCTCGTCCTCGGCGTCGTCGTGGTCCGCGTCGAACAGGTACACGCCGTGCCCCATCGCGACACCGGCGTCGCTGATGACGGAGAGGTCCCAGCGGCCCTGCTCGGAACGCTCGATCCGGACGACGGCGGCCTGGGATGCGGTGAAGTCAGCCATGCCGCGAGCCTACGGACGCCCCGCGGCTGGCGTTCAGGATGCTCCGCGGCCACTACGCTGTGCACGGTCACAGGTCAGACGAGTGGAGAACGCATTGTCAGTCGGATTGCTCGCCGTGGTGGACGACATCCTCTCCGCAGCCCTCAAGGCCAGCGCGAAGACCGCCGGGGTCGTCATCGACGACGCCGCCGTCACGCCCCAGTACGTGCAGGGCCTCGAGCCCGCTCGTGAACTCCCCGTCGTCGGGCGCATCGCCCTCGGCAGCCTGTTCAACAAGTTCATCATCATCATCCCGCTGGCGTTGCTGCTCACGGCCTTCGCGCCCGGCGTGCTGCCGTGGCTGCTGCTGCTCGGTGGCACGTACCTGTGCTTCGAGGGTGCCGAGAAGGTGACCGAGTGGTTCGGTGTGCACCACGAGGGCGGGTCCGACGAGGCCGTCACCGAACCGAAGCTCGTCTTCGGCGCCATCCGCACCGACCTCATCCTGAGCACCGAGATCATGCTCATCGCGCTGGCGGGCCTCGACCCCGACCTGGGGCTCTGGCCGACGCTCGGCGCCCTGATCGTGATCGGTCTGGTCATGACGGCCGTCGTCTACGGCGCCGTGGCACTGCTCGTGAAGGTCGACGACATCGGCCTGCAGATGATGAAGAACTCCGTCCGCCGCACCCGTCGGATCGGTGCCCGCATCGTCCGCGCGATGCCGATGGTCTTCCGGGTCATCAGCGTCATCGGCACGGTCGCGATGCTCTGGGTCGGCGGACACCTGGTCATCGCGAACCTCGCCGAGACCGTCTGGCACGGACCGTACGACCTGCTGCACGTGATCGAGCACGCACTCGAGGCCGCAGGCCCCGTCGTCGTCTGGATCGCCGACACCGCCGTCTCGGCCGTGGCCGGCCTCGCGCTGGGCATGGTCGTCGTCGGCATCGTGCTGGGCATCGGCCGCCTGCGCGGCAAGCAGCACTGACGCGGCTGCACGGCGGACGGGAGGCCCGTGGCGGCCCGGCACCGTGCCTCCCGTCCGGCGCACCGAGCGCCCACCGCTGACGGTGCGGCCGCGCTCAGCGCTGCACGTTCTCGAGGTCCTCGAGCAGGCTCGGGTGCGTCGGCACCCAGCCGAGCGCTTCGCGCGTATGGGCACTCGACGCCGGCTGGTCCATCGCGAAGATGGGCGCGAACGCGCCGAACGTCTCGTCGGCCACCCGCTCGACCGGCAGGCCGAGCCGCCGCCCGATGACCTCGGCCAGGTCACGCACCCGGTCCCCCTCGTCGGCGACCGCGTGCCAGACGGTCCCCGCCGGAGCACCTTCGAGCGCGAGCCGGAACAGCACCGCGGCGTCCGCGGCGTGCACGGCGGGCCACCGCTGCTCGCCGTTGCCGGGGTAGCCCGCCACCCCTGCCTGTCGGGCCGTCTCCGTCAGGATGCCGGCGAACCCGCCCGTGCCGTCCGCATGCACGGTGCGCGGCAGCCTGATCGCCGAGACCCGGACGCCCCGTGCCGCCAGGTCGAGGGCGGCGAGGACGGATCGGGCACGACCCGCGACCGGCCCCTCGAGCGGGAGCGGGTCGGTCTCGACCGAGGCCCGACCGGGCTCCCACGGCGTGCCGGAGACGACGACGAACGGGCGGTCGGTGCCGACGAGTGCCTCGCCGAGTGCGGCCATGGCGGCGCCTTCCTCGGCGATCCCCCGCTCGAGCGCCTCCGCTGAACTGAAGTCGTTCGAGAACGCGAGGCTGATGACCCCGTCGGCCGAGCGGGCGCCCTCGCGCAGCACGTCGAGGTCGGTGAGTGCACCGCGGGCCGGGGTCGCCCCCGCGGCGACGAGGGCAGCGGCCGACCGGTCCGAGCGGGCCAGGGCCGTGACGGCGTGCCCGGCGGTGATGAGTTCGGTGACGACGGCGGTGCCGATGGTGCCGGTGCCGCCGGTGACGAAGACGTGCATGGGTGCTCCTCAGAAGTGATGGGACTTTTGTACCGTCACCGTACACCCGTGATGGGACAATTGTCCCGTCGCGTATGATCGTCGCATGGTGCGATGGGAACCCGGGGCCCGGGAACGACTGGTCCTGGCCGCGGTCGACCTGTTCTCCGAGCAGGGCTACGACGAGACGACCGTCGCGCAGATCACCGAACGCGCCGGTGTCACCAAGAGCACGTTCTTCCGGCACTTCCCGGACAAGCGCGAACTGCTCGTCGCCGGGCAAGAGACCCTGAGCCGGCTCCTCGCCGAGGGCATCACCGACGCACCGGCCGACGCCACCCCGCTCGACGCCGTCGCCGCGGGTCTGGAACGGGCCTCGGACGAGATGGGACCGCTGAACCGCGAGCTCGGACCACGACTGCGAGCGGCGGTCGCCGCCAGCGCCGAGCTGCAGGAGCGCGACGCCCTGAAGAGCGTCGGGATGGCCGCGGCCATGACCGACGCCCTGGTCGGCCGCGGTGTCCCCGACGCGCCCGCTCGACTGGCCGCCGAGATGGGTGTCCTCGCCTTCAAGCAGGGCTTCGAGCGGTGGTCGGGTGTGGGGCGCGCCGACGACGACCGACTGGCCGACCACGCCACGGCCGCGCTCGCCGAACTCCGAGCCGCGGCCGCCCAGCTCGGCTGAGCGGACGCGGGCGGACGCGGGCGGACGCTGAGCGGACGCCGGTCGTGCATCGTCGTATCCTCGGCGCCATGGCAACGGTGCGACAGGTCCAGGTGACGTTCGACTGCGCCGAGCCGGAGCGTGTCGCCCGGTTCTGGTGCGAGGTCCTCGGGTACGTGGTGCCGCCGCCCCCACCGGGGTTCGCCGACTGGGACGCGTTCGACCGGTCGCTGCCGCCGGAGCACCAGGGCTCGGCCTTCGCGTGCGTCGACCCGACCGACGCCGGCCCCCGCCTGTTCTTCCAGCGCGTCCCCGAGGGCAAGACGGTGAAGAACCGCGTGCACCTGGACGTCCGGGTCGGCACCGGGATGACCGGCGCTGAACGGCTCGCGGCCCTCGACGCCGAGAGCGCCCGTCTGGTCGGGCTCGGCGCCACCCAGGTCCGTCGGATGACGGCGGACCAGGTGAACGAGTCGTGCATCGTCATGCAGGACGTCGAGGGCAACGAGTTCTGCCTGGACTGACCGGCGTATCGTCGACGGACCCGAACCGCACCGCCGCGCCCCGGAAGGACCCCCACCCCGCATGACCGTCACCGCCGCATCCGCCACCGCAGCCGACGCCACCGCCCTCGAACACCTGCTGGGGTCCGACCAGGTCCTCCGCGACCCGGAGTCGCTCGAGCGCTACCGCCACGACGACGCCGAGTGGGCCGACTCCACGGCACCGCTCGCCGTGGTCCTGGCACGCAGCACCGACGACGTCGTCACCGCCGTCCGCTGGGCAGCCGCCGCCGGCCTCCGGGTCGTCCCTCGCGGTGCCGGCACCGGCCTGTCCGGCGGCGCCAACGCGATGGCCGACTCGATCGTCGTGTCGCTCGAGCGGATGAACCGGGTGCTCGAGGTGAACACCGACGAGCGCTACGCGGTCACCGAACCCGGCGTCATCAACGACGCACTCCGCGCGGCGGTCGCCGAGCACGCCCTCTGGTACCCGCCGGACCCCGCGAGCTCGGCGATCTCGACGATCGGCGGCAACGTCGCGACGAACGCCGGCGGCATCTGCTGCGTCAAGTACGGGGTCACCCGCGACTACGTGCTCGGCATGACCGTCGTGCTGGCCGACGGGTCGGTCGTGAAGCTCGGCCGCCGGACCGCGAAGGGCGTCGCCGGGTACGACCTCACGGGGCTGCTGGTCGGTTCCGAGGGCACGCTCGGCATCGTCGTGTCGGTCACCGTGCAGCTGCTCCCCCTGGCCGGCCGTGACGAGCGGGCCGTGATCGGGTACTTCCCCTCGCTGACCGCCGCGGGCGACGCCGTGGCCGCGATCTCGCGCGCGGGCATCATCCCCGCGGCCCTCGAGATCGTCGACCGCACCTGCCTGCGCGCCGTCGACGACTGGATGCACCTCGGGCTGCCGGCGGACGTCGACACCCTGCTGCTCGCACGGGTCGACGAGCGCGGTGCCGCCGGGGACGCGATCGCCGACCACGTCGCGGACGTGTTCGCCGAGGCCGGTGGCACGGACGTCGAGCGAGCCACCGATCCCCAGGACATCGACCGGCTCTTCCAGGCCCGCCGGCTCGCCTACCCGGCGCTCGAACGGCTCGGGCCGGTGCTGACCGAGGACATCTGCGTGCCGCGGAGCGCGGTGCCCGAGATGCTCCGGCGGATCCAGGTGACCGCGGATGCACAGGACGTCACGATCGCCAACATCGCGCACGCCGGCGACGGCAACCTGCACCCGCTGATCATCGCGCCCGAGGGCGACGACGCCGCGAAGGCCCGCGCGAAGACCGCGTTCGACCAGATCGTGGCGGACTGCCTGGCGCTCGGCGGGACCGTGACCGGTGAGCACGGCGTCGGGCTGCTGAAGCTGCCGGGCCTGCGCGTCGAGCTCGGCGACCGCGTGCTCGCGATGCACCGCTCCGTGAAGGACGCGCTCGACCCGGCGGGGACCCTGAACCCGGGCAAGGCGTTCTGACCCGAGCGGACGACGGACGGGAGGCCCGGTGCCAGCTGGCACCGGGCCTCCCGTCCGTCGGGTGG
>NZ_MJGT01000056.1:1148-26926 GCF_001864975.1 Curtobacterium sp. MMLR14_002 | reverse complement strand
ACCGCGCCTCCAGTCCGTCATCCGGTCGCGCCCAGGGCGCGGGTCGCGTCAGGAACGCAACCAGGCCGTCCCCACGCCCGACAGGGCGCGGTCGACCACGGGGGCCGAGGCGAGCAGCAGCTCGCCGGCCGGCAGCGGGAAGGGCTCGTCGCCGAAGACCGTCACGCTCGTCCAGCCGTTCGGCCGACGGAACGCGAGCACGTCGTCGCGGCCGGTCTCGATCCACTCGAGCTGTTCCTCGGACTGCAGCTGGCCACGCAGGCCGAGCGCCTTCCGGTACAGGTTGAGCGTGGAGTCGGGGTCGGCGTCCTCGGCTTCGACGCTGGAGTCGGCGAACCACGCCGGCTGCGGCAGGTGCGAGCCGTCCGGACCGAAGCCGAACGACGAGCCGGTGCGCGTCCACGGGATCGGCACGCGGCAGCCGTCACGACCGACGTCGACGCCCGGGTTGCGGAAGAACGCCGGGTCCTGGCGGTCGGCGTCCGGGATGTCGCCGACCTCGTGCAGCCCGAGCTCCTCGCCCTGGTACACGTAGGCGGAGCCGGGCAGGGCGAGCTCGAGCAGCGTCGCGGCCTGTGCGCGACGCAGGCCGAGCGACCGGTCGAGCGCGTCCTGCGAGCCACCGGCGAGCAGCCAGGCGCTGCCCTGCTTGTCGGTGCCGCCGGCGCGGGGCGGCAGGGCGTAGCGGGTGGCGTGCCGGACGACGTCGTGGTTCGAGAACACCCACGTGGTCGATGAGCCGGACTGCTCGGCGAGGCCGAGGTTGAACTCGATGATGGTGCGGAACTGGCCGGCGTCGAAGTCGGCCTCGAGCAGGTCGAAGTTGAACGCCTGACCGAGCCCCTCGGCGCTGGCGTAGCGGGCGCGGCGGTGCGCGGGGACCCAGGCCTCGGCGACCGCGGTGCGGGCCGGCGTGTACTCGTTGAAGACCGTCCGCCACTCGGCGTAGATCTCGTGCACGTCGTCGCGGTCCCAGAGCGGGTGCGTGCCGTCCTTCGGCATCTCGGCGAGCTCGGCCCAGGTGGGCAGGGTCTCGCCCAGGTCCTTCGCCAGGCCGTGGGCCACGTCGATGCGGAACCCGTCGACGCCGCGGTCGGACCAGAAGCGCAGGGTGTGCAGGAAGTCGTCGCGGACCTCGCGGTTCGCCCAGTTCAGGTCGGGCTGCTCCTTCGCGAAGCTGTGCAGGTACCACTGGCCGTCGCCGACGGCGGTCCAGGCCGGGCCGCCGAAGATCGAGATCCAGTCGGCGGGGGCGTCCTCGCCGGACGGGCCCGTGCCGTCGCGGAACACGTAGCGGTCGCGGGCGGGGGAGCCCTTGGGTGCGGCGAGGGCCTCGCGGAACCACTCGTGCCGGTCGCTCGTGTGGTTCGGGACGACGTCGACGATCACCCGGATGCCGGCGGCGTGCAGTGCCTCGACCATCCGGTCGAAGTCGTCGAGGGTGCCGAGGCGCGGGTCGACGTCGCGGTAGTCGTCGACGTCGTAGCCGCCGTCGGCCAGGGCGGACGGGTAGAAGGGGCTGAGCCAGACGGCCTCGATGCCGAGCGAGGCCAGGTACGGCACCCGCTCGGTGATGCCGGGCAGGTCGCCGATGCCGTCGCCGTTCGCGTCGGCGAACGAGCGGGGGTAGATCTGGTAGACGCTGGCCTGGCGCCACCAGGTCTCGTCATGCGAGGTGGCGGCGGGCTGGGCGAGGGTGTCGGTCACGTCGGGCCTTTCGTGGGTCGAGGGGTTCGAGGGATGTGTGTCGGTCGGGCCCGCACCGGCGATCGCGGTCGGGCCCGCACCGGCGGTGTCGGTCACTTGATGGCGCCCTGGGTCACGCCGGCCATCACCCACCGCTGGGTGACGAGGTAGACGATGATCGCCGGGGCCATCGCCATCAGGTACGAGGCGAACGACACGTTGTAGTTGTTGCTGAACTGCGTCTGGAACATCTGCTGCAGCACCGGCAGGGTCTGCAGCGCCGGGTCGGAGGTGATCAGCGACGGCATCACGAAGTCGTTCCAGGACGCGAGGAACGCGAAGATGCCGACGGTGGCGCTCATCGGTGCCAGCAGCGGGAACACGAGTCGCCAGAACACCTGCCCCGTGCTCGCACCGTCGATGCGTGCACTCTCCTCCAGCTCCGCCGGGATCGACCGCAGGAAGGCCGTGAAGAGCAGCACGCTGAAGGACAGCTGGAACATGACGTGCAGGATCGCGACACCGAGCGGGTTGTCCAGGTGCGCGAGTCCGGTGAGCTTCACCTGCGACAGTGCGAGCACCGGGAACGGCAGGAACATCGCCGCGAGCAGGTAGAAGAACGACCAGCGGAACAGCCGGCGGTCCCAGTTCCGGGCGATCGCGTAGGCCGTGAACGAGGCGAGCAGGATCGTGCCGACGACGGTGATCGCGGCGACGAACACCGAGACCCCGAACGCCCGCGGGAAGTCGGTCAGCTGCCACGCCTGCACGAAGCCGTCGACGCTGAACGGTGCCGGCAGCGAGAACGCGTTGCCGTCGACTGCCTGGCCGGTGGTCTTGAACGCCATCGTCAGGGTGACGTACAGCGGCACGAGCACCGACAGCGCACACAGCACGAGGACGACGGTGACGGGCCAGTTGGAACGACCGCGGCCGGCCTTGCCCGAGCCGGAGGACCGGTCGGCGTCGACGGAACGGATGCTGCCGGTCGCGGTGGTCCCCGGTCGCAGGGGTGCTTGCAGGGACATCAGAGCGCTGCCTTCCCGCGGGTCGCCCGCAGCTGGATCACGGCGATGACGACCGCGATGACGAAGAAGATCGTGGCGTTCGCCATCTGGTAGGCGTAGTCGCCGCCGTTGAAGCCCTTGAAGATCGACATCGCGACACTGGTGGTCGAGGTGCCGGGGCCGCCGTCGGTCAGGCCGACGATGATGTCGTACGAGTTCAGGAAGTTCTTGAACCCGATGACCAGGTTGATCAGGATGTAGCCCGCCGTCAGCGGTGCGGTGATCGAGACGAGCTGCCGCCACGCGCTGGCACCGTCGAGGGCTGCCGCCTCGTACACCTCGCCGGGGATCGAGAGGACGCCGGCGATGTAGATGAGGAGCGTCGACGGGATCGCCTGCCAGGCGGTGACGACCACGATCGCCAGCCAGGCCAGGTCGGGGTTCGCCAGGATGCTCTGCTCGAGCGGCCCGAAGCCGATCGCGGTGGCGAAGCCCGGCAGGCTGTTCGCGAACAGGAACGAGAACACGTAGGCGATGACGATGCCCGAGATCACCATCGGCAGCACGAACACCGCACGCAGGGCGATCTTGCCGCGGATCTTCGACGTCAGCGCGATGGCGAGCAGGAACGCGATCGCGTTCACGACGATCACGGTGACGAGCGAGAACCCGAGCGTGAACAGGTACGCCTGCAGGATCGCGGGGTCGGAGAACACCGCGATGTAGTTGGTGAGCCCGGTGAACCGGAACTCGCCGAAGCCGACGGAGTTCGTGAAGCTCAGCACGATGCCCATCACCGCCGGCAGCGTGATGGCGAGCGTGAAGAGCACCAGGGTGGGCAGCAGGAACGCCAGGAAGAGCGGGTCGACGCGGGGCTTGCGTCGTCCGTCCCGTCGTCCGGCCTGGAGGCCCGGTGCGGCTTCGCCACGGCGGCGGCGGTCCGCCGTCGTGATGGATTCGGTGGTCGTGGTTGCCATTCGGACGTCTCCTTACGCGGCCGTGCGGAGCGCGAGACGCGCCCAGTCGGCGTCGAGGGTGCGGAGCTGGCGCTGCGGGTCGCCGCCGAAGGCGATCGACTGCGCGTAGTTCGCGACCGGGATCTCGGCGGGGATGAGCTGCGAGGCGCCGAGGTAGAAGGCTGCGTCGTCGTAGTACGACTGCATGCCGCGGAGGGCGGGGTTCGACGCCGGGGGAGCGTCCTTGCGGACCCCGAAGCCGTTGTTGTCCGCGTTGTACTTGTCGTTGACCTGCTTGGTCATCAGGAACGACAGGAACTCGCGGGCAGCCTCCTGCTTGCGCGACGCCTCCGGGATCCAGAGCGCCAGGTCGACGTTCACGCGGACCTTGCGGTCGGCCGGGTCGTCGGTGACGGGGAGCGGGAAGGTGCCGAGGTCCATGTCCTTTGTGGTCTTGGCGATCTCGCCGAGGGCCCACGGCCCCTGCAGGTACATGCCCGCCTTGCCCTGGGCGAAGGCGAGGTTGCCGTCGCCGTACCCGCGGCTCGCGGCGCCGTCCTGGTGCCAGGCGCGGAGCTGCACCATGCGCTCCATCGGCTTCCGCAGGTCGCGCTCGAACGAGACGGCGGATCCCTTGCCGACGTTCGTGCCCTCGCGCCGGAGCGCCTCGAAGGTCGCCGGGGTGTCGATCATCCCGCCGATCGAGTAGTCGAACATGCCCTGGGCGATCGTCCAGTTGTCCTTGAACGTGCCGTAGATCGGCGCGATGCCGGCCTTGGTCAGGCGCTCGCACACGTCGGCGAACTCGCTCCACGTCGTCGGGACCTCGAGCCCCTGCTGCGCGAAGAGCGCCTTGTTGTAGATCACCGACGCCGCGGTCACCGAGTACGGCAGGGCGCTCTTCCGGCCGGGGTAGTCGGCGGTCTGCTCCATGAGCGGCCACAGGTCGGGGTTGATGGTGTCGGCCTGCGGCAGGTCGGACAGGTCGGTCAGCGCGCCGTGCTCGACGAACGGGACGACCGAGAAGTTGTAGTTCCAGCACCCGAGGTCCGGCGGCCGGTTCCGCACGAAGTTCGCGGACATGCTCGAGGTCGAGTCGCGCACGACCCGGACCTTCGACTGGGTCTGGTGGAACTGCGCGATGACGTCGTCGAAGTAGCCGATGACCTCGGGCTTCGACACGTAGAACGTGATGGTCTCCGGCTTGGCGCTCGAGGACCCGATCGGGGCGCATCCGGCGAGCGCGAGGCCCGCCCCGATGCCGCCCGCTCCCAGCAGGAACCCGCGTCGGCTGACCGATGCTGCGCTCCTGGCGGTGGCGTGTGCTTGCACGTCGTCTCCGTCCGTCCGGACCCGGCGTCCCTGCCGTTCCGTCCCGCGAGCGGCTCCGATGCTGCCCGCGGAACTAAATGTAGCGAGAAAATCTAATTCCGCAAGGAACTCGTCGCGCGATAGGGTCACGACATGCCGCCACCCCGTGGAACGAGCGCAGAGACGCTGCTCGCGTACGCCTTCGACTCGTCGGCGTTCACCGCGACCGAGGCGATCGACGCCACCGGCCTGACCCGGTCGACCGTGCTGGGAGCGGCCGAGGAGCTCGTGCGGCTCGGCTGGCTGCGCGAGCTCGACGACGCCCGGGCCGCGGGGGAGTACCGGATGGGACGCCCCGCCCGTCGCTACGAGCTCGACACGGTCGCCGGGGTCGTCGTCGGTGTGGACGCCGGCCAGCACCGGGTCACCGCCTTCGTCGCCGATCTGCGCGGCACGGTGCTCGGTCGTGCCGAGGGGTCGCTGGGTGCATCGGGTCTCGACGTGCCCGTGCGGCTCGGGGTCCTCGCCGACACCGTGGCTGCCGCACTCGCCTCGGCCGACGTCGACCGCGGACGGGTCCTGGTCACGGTCGTGGGCATCCCGGCGCCGGTCGACGCCGCCGGTGCCTCGCCCGACGACGGCGGCTTCTGGGTCCGGATGAACCCGGGGTTCGCCGACGCCGTGCCGGACGGGCGGGTGCTCGTCGAGAACGACGCGAACCTCGCCGCGCTCGCCGAGCGGCCGTCCTCGGGCGACGCCTCGTTCGCGGCGCTGCTGTCCGGCGAACGCTTCGGCGCAGGCCTCGTCGTCGACGGGGTCCTGCTGCGCGGTGCCCACGGTGGCGCCGGGGAGATGCGGGTGCTCGAACTCGTCGAGGGTGTCGGCTCGTCCGACGGCATCGGCGCCGTCGCCCGCACCTTCGTGGCCGACGCCGTCGCCGCCGGGCACATCCCCGCGGACGCCGCGCTCGCCGCCGACGCCGCCCTGGTGTTCGAGGCCGCACGGAGCGGCGACCCGGTCGCGCGCACGATCGTCGACCGTCTGGGGGACCGCCTGGCCCGAGTCTGCATCCTGCTCGCGAGCCTGCTCGACATCGACCGCGTCGTGGTCGCCGGGGCGATCGCCCAGCCCGCGGTCGCCGTCATCGACCGCGCGCGCGACCTGCTCGCCAAGGGACACTTCGACCCGGTGCCCGAACTCGTCGCGTCGTCGCTCGGGGCGGACGTCGTCGTCATCGGAGCCGTGGCCCACGCGGTCGACG
This sequence comes from Curtobacterium sp. MMLR14_002, assembly GCF_001864975.1. Lineage (NCBI taxonomy): Bacteria > Bacillati > Actinomycetota > Actinomycetes > Micrococcales > Microbacteriaceae > Curtobacterium > Curtobacterium sp. MMLR14_002. The sequence continues at coordinate 20,705 of NZ_MJGT01000056.1, read as the reverse complement.
CGGTGCGGGCCGACCCGCTGTCGTTCCCGGTGCTCACTCGGGCAGCGGCACCTCGTGGTTCAGGTCCCACGGTTCCGTCCAGCCGAGTCGGTCGAACAGTGCATCCAGCAGCATCGCGGTGAAGCCCCACACCAGGTGCTCGTCCCCGTCGGCCTCGATGGTGAACGCCGGCCCGCGCCACTCCTGACCACTGCGGCGGATCACGGTCACGCCGCGGTTCGCCGGGTCGAGCAGGTCGGCCACGGGGACCCGGAACACCGCCGCCGACTCGTGCTCGTCGACGACGCGGATCGGTGAGGGGACGCGCCACCAGCCGATGACGGGCCGGACCAGGTGGTTCGAGAACGCCAGGGGCACGGCCGGCAGGGTGCCGAGCACCTCGACGCCGGCGGGTTCGAGCCCCGTCTCCTCCTGTGCCTCGCGGAGCGCGGCGGCGACGGCGTCCGCGTCACCGGGGTCGATGCGTCCGCCGGGGAACGCGACCTCGCCGGCGTGCGCGCGCAGGGTCGTGGCCCGGGCGAGGAGCAGGACGTCGAGGTCCCGCGGGACGCCGGGCGCTGCCGCCGGTCGGTCGCTCGGCGTGTGGTCGAGCGCGCCGAAGAGCATCAGGACCGCGGCCCGACGTGGTGAGGCCGTGCCACCGGGTTCGACGAGTGGCCCACCGTCCCCCCAGCCGTCCGCTGCGACCGCCGCGAGTGCAGCCCGTCCCGATCCGTCGTGCGTCACCCGTTCACCCTAGGTGCGCGCCACCGAGCGGTCCCGCGGCAGCGTCGCACCGAACGCCTCACTGGGCGTTGTTCGAGTGCCGTCTGGGAGCCGCACAGGTGGGAACTGTGCGAACCGGAAGCGCCTCGGTGCCCTGTTCGCAGCGGGCCGCCGACACGATTGCACCGTCCGCCGGGAGGCCCCATGTTCCACGATCTGCTCCGACCCCTGTTCCATGTCGCCGTCGTCACACCGTCCGTGCTCGTCCCGGTCGACGTCGCCGCCGGGCTCCTCACCGTCGCCGCGCTCCTGCCGGCGTTCGGTCGTCACTCCCGGCATCCGGTCCGGGGCCTGCTCTGGCGGCTCGGCGCCGTGGCCGTCGGCGCCGGGATCGGCCTGGTCGCGGTGTGGTGGTTCGGGGACGTGCAGAACCTATACGGGGTGTCGTTCACCCCGATCACCCGGATGTGGGTGGCCCTTGCGTTCGGCGGTGTCGGGCTCCTCGTCGTGACGGTCGTCCAGGGCGGCTGGTTCCGCCGCGTGCTCGGCGTGCTCGCGGCGGTGGCGGTGGCCCTGGCCGCCGTCCTCGGCGTCAACGTCGACTTCGGGGCGTACCGCACGATCGAGCAGGCCGTGACGACCGATCCGTACCCGTCGGGTCCGCTGGGACACGAGACGGGGGTGGGACGCGCCTCCAGTCCGGTGGTCGACCCGGCCACCTGGCGGGCGCCCGCCGACATGCCGCGACGCGGGAAGGTGCTCTCGGTCGCCATCCCGTCGACCGTCTCCCACTTCCACGCACGGCCGGCGGTGGTGTACCTGCCGCCGGCCGCCCTGACCGAGCGACCACCGACCCTGCCGGTCCTCATCAGCCTGGCCGGGCAACCCGGGCAGCCGAGCGACATGTTCCAGGCCGGTCGGCTCGGCGCGGTGATGGACGCGTTCGCCGAGGCCCACCACGGACTCGCCCCGATCGTCGTCGCACCCGACCAACTCGGAGCGCCGGACCGGAACCCGATGTGCGTCGACTCGTCCCTCGGCCGTTCCGCGACGTACATCATGACCGACACCACGAACTGGATCCGGCAGCACCTGCGCGTCGGGGCAGCGCCCTCGGCCTGGGGCATCGTCGGGTTCTCGCAGGGAGCCACGTGTGCCATGCAGTTCTCCACCGCACACCCCGGCGTGTTCGGCACGACCTTCGCCATCTCGAGCGAGCTCGCACCCCTGAACGGCTCCGTCCAGCACAGCATCCGGTACGGGTTCGGCGGCTCGGCCTCGCGGTACGCCGCAGCGGCACCGCGGGCGATCATGCGTGCGCACGGGCCCTACCCCGGGCACCTGACCGTCTTCGCCTACGGCAGTGAGGACAAGCCCTACGTCGCCTCGACCACGGCACTCCGCGCCGCCGCGAACGCCGCCGGCATGCAGACCCGGCTGTTCGTGTCCGAGGGCTCCGCCCATGACTGGAACACCGTCCGCTACGCCCTGCGCGTCGGGATGCCCGGCGTCATCGCGCACCTGGGCCTGCGGTGAGCGCGGTGGTCGCGGCCCTCGCGTGGGCGCATCCGAGACGGCTCGTGCCGGCAGCCCGTCGGTACCCGCTGACGAGCGTCGTCTCGGCCCTGACGATCGTCGCCGGCATCGCCGCCGTGGTGCTCCGATGCCTCGGCACGAAGGACGGCCGGACACCCGACACCCTGGGCGGGACGATGGGTCCGCTCGGCGTGGTCGCGGTGACGAGCAGCGTCGTCGGGTTCCTCGTCACCTTCGTCGCCGTCGTGGTCTGCACCGCGGCGTCCGAACGGCTGCTCGGCTGGCGGCGCACCCTGCTCGCGATGGTCGTCACGACCGTGGTGGGGACGGGGCTCGGCGCCCTGCTGCAGCTGTTCGACGGCGCCCCGGCGAACCGCGGCTTCCTCGTGCACCTGGGACACGTCGGCCCCTGGACCTGGATCGCCGGGACCATCGTGACCGCGAGCGCGTTCGCCGGCGCGCTGTGGCGACGCCGGATCCGGGTGGTGTCGATCGCCGTCGTCGCGGCACTGCTGCTCTACGCCGGACACGCGTCCGACCTGCACGCGGCACTCGCCCTGCTCGTCGGCCTGGTGCTCGGCCGCGTGCTGCGACGGTCGCCGGTGCGGAGCGGGTGGACCCGGAGTTCCTCACGCGAAACCCGGGTGCTGCTCGTGGCCGCGGTGACCGTGTCGGCCGTCGGGCCCGTCCTCGCGCTCGTCACCGGTGCCCAGTTCGGGCTGCTCGCCCCGCTCGCCGTGGTGCTCGACACCGGGCCGACCGGGCGGATGCCGCACTGCTCGGTGACGGGGGTGACCGCCAGCTGCGTCCGGGCGCTCGCCGAGGTGCACCCGCACGGCCTGTTCCACTCGCTGCTGGCCGTGATGCCGCTCGTGGTCCTGGCGGTCGGCGCCGTGGGACTCCGGCGCGGGAGCAGGTTCGCACTGTGGCTCGTCGCGACCGTCGACCTGGTCTCCGGCGTCGCGACCGCCGTCTCGTACGGGGTGCTGCCCGAACGCCACCACGCCGTCGTGCAGCGCCTGGCGTCGGACCACCTCGCGGTCTCGCTCTCGATCGCCGCGTCGGTGCTGGTGCCGATCGCGACCGCCGTGGTGCTCGTCCTGCGCCGCGCGGACTTCCCGGTCCGGACCGACCAGCGACGACTCCGGACCTTCGTCCTGACGGTCGCCGGTTCGGCCGTGGTGCTCGCGGTCGTCGTCGTCGGTGTCGCCGTGGCTTCGGGCGACAGCGTGCGCGAGCCCCTCCACCTGGCGCTCGCCGTGCTCGGCCCGATCGCGCCCGTGACGCTGCCGACGCACCTGGCGCAGGCCGACCCGGCGCTGCGGTTCGTCGTGGGCGTCTCCGGCCCGCTCCTGTGGCTCGCCGTGGCGATCGCCGCGGTCCGGCCGACCGGCGCCGGGCGCTCGGACAGCGACCTCGACGGGCAGGACGCCGCTCGGGTGGCCGCTCGGGCACTGCTGGTCGCGGGCGGTGGCGACACCTTCGGGTGGATGACCACCTGGCCCGGCAACGAGTACTGGTTCACCGAGGACGGCCGCGCCGGTGTCGCGTACCACCGCACCGGGAGCGTCGCCGTGACGACCGGTGGCCCCTTCGGACACGAGGACGCGCGGCTGGCGGCACTCGAGGGCTTCGCACGGGCCGCGGACGACCACGGCTGGACGCCCGTCTTCTACGGCATCGACGCCACCCTCGGCGCTGCGCTCGCCCGGCTCGGTTGGACGACGCTCCCCGTGGCCGAGGACGCCGACCTCGACCCCCGCACCTGGACCACGACGGGCAAGCGCAAGCAGGACGTCCGCACGGCCGTCAACAAGGCGGCCCGCTCCGGCACCACCGCGCTCTGGTCGGACTGGGCCTCGCTGCCCGGCTCGGTCACCCGCCAGATCGAGGCGATCTCGGAGGAGTGGGTCGCCGAGCGCGAACTGCCCGAGATGGGGTTCACCCTGGGCGGGATCGACGAGATGCGCGACCCCGCCGTCCGCACGCTCGTCGCCCTGGGGTCGGACGGCACCGTGCTCGCCGTCACCAGCTGGCTGCCGGCGTACCGCGCCGGGCAGGTGGTCGGATGGACGCTCGACGTGATGCGCCGCGCCCCGGACGCTCCGAACGGCGTGATGGAGTTCCTGGTCGCGAGTGCAGTCGACCGGATGCGCGCCGACGGTGCCGAGCGGCTCAGCCTGTCCGCCGCACCACTCGCGTCGTCGGCCGAACCGCAGGGGGCCGGGCGGAGCGGCGTCGAATCGGTCCTCGACGTCGTCGGCGGCGCGCTCGAGCCCGTCTACGGGTTCCGCTCCCTGCTGCGCTTCAAGGCGAAGTTCGGGCCAGACCTGCACCCGCTGGTGATGGCGTACCCGGACCCGGTGGCGCTGCCCACGATCGGCGTCGCGATCGTCCGTACCTACCTGCCGGGGTTGTCGCTGCGCCAGGCGGTGGCGATCGTGCGGGAGCGGCGTCCGGCACACGGGGTCCGGGCCGAGCAGCAGGCGGAACGAGTGGGCTGACCCGGACGGGCCCGTCGCACCGTCGGTACGTTCGGAGCATGGGAACCGAACGGGCCGACGGACCGGCCGTGGACGAGCACGATCCGTACGAACGCCGCCCCGGTTACGTCACGAGTGTCGACGGCCGGACCGACCGGATGACCACGGACATGTTCGTGGGCGTCGCGGTCGGGTTCGTCCTGATGATCGTCTTCGGGTTCTTCCAGCTCGTCGAGTGGATCGCGATCGGAGCGGCCGTCGTCATCGGCGCGGCGGTGTGGTTGCTCCTGCGCAGCCGGCGACGGCGTGCAGATCGCCGCGCGGGTCGATCGCCGGACGCCGTCCCGCGTGCTCGGGACCGCGCGCTCGCCGAAGCGAACGGTGGGCGCCGGTTCTTCGTCGCCCAGAACCCGGTCGTCGTCATCGTGATGGGCGCGATCTTCATCGGTGTCGCGGTCGCCCCGCTGCTGTTCGGAGGATTCTCCATCGGCCGGATCGTGACCGGGGTCATCGTCGTCGCGAGCGGCGTCGTCTGCATCGTGCAGGGGATCGGCACGCTGCGGGTGCGTCGTCGGGAGCGCAGCGGGGGCTGAACCCCGGTCGTCAGGTATCTGGGGGCCGGTGGAGGTCAGCAGCCCGACGAAGGGCGGCCCCGAGACCTGCCAGACGTACTGGCCCTGGGAAAGCTGACGCGTCGTCGACGCGACCACGGGACGGACGGGAGGCCCGGTGCCAGCTGGCACCGTCCCTCCAGGCTCGGCCGTCACCCCGCTGGCGCGGTGCGCCGGTACCGGCTGGTGGGGCCCACCTCCAGGCTCGGCCGTCACCCCGCTGACGCGGTGCGCCGGTACCGGCTGGTGGGGCTCACCTCCAGACTCGGCCGTCACCCCACTGACGCGGTGTGCCGGTACCGGCTGGTGGACCTCCCGGGGACGGTGAACAGCAGTCGTTCCCCGGCTACGAGGTGCGGCGCGCAAGCTCCATCGCACGTTCCGTTGCCACGCCGAGCATGAACAGGCTGGTGATCGTTGCGGCCTCGACATCGAGGGAGGGATCGTCGCTCCCATCGTCGGCGATCGCGAACACCGTCGCTGAGCTGAGCCGTGCGAGCGCCTCCGGGGGCAGATGTGTCCCGAACACGCCGTCGTCCTGCCCCCGTCGGACCAGGGTCGCGAGCGCCGCGTCGACCGACCGCAGCACCGCGTGGATGTCCTCCCCGTACTCGCCCCGACGCAGCGCGAGCAGCACCCGGTACCGGTGTGCGAGTGGCCACAACTCGACGAGGAACCGCGCCCACACCTCGTCAGCTGGCGTCCGGGGCTGATCGACGCGTTCGAGCACGGTCGTCATCTCGTCGACCGCCGCTTCGGCGAGTGTCCGTACCAAGTCGTCCCGGGCCGGGAAGTGCCCGTAGACGGTCCGGCGGACCACGCCGACTGCTGCGGCGATGTCGCCCATGCTCGCCTCCGGCCGTCGCCCGAGGAGTTCCCGGGCCACGTCGAGGATGCGGGCACGGGTCGCCTCCGTCGCCCGGGTCCGAGCAGTCTCCGTCGCCATGTTCCGATCATTGCACATGGTTGTGCAATGGAGTACGGTCCACATGTCGTTGCACACTACTGTGCATCGGAACATCGTCAGGAGGAACATCGTGACCGATCGACCGCACGCCGCTGCAGCGCCCCTCCGCCCGTTCACTGCCGCCGTTCCGGATGAGGACATCCGTGACCTCCGGGACCGTCTCGGCCGGACCCGCTGGCCCGATCCTGAAACGGTGACGGATTGGTCCCAGGGTGTTCGCACCGAGCATGCCCGGTCCCTGGTCGACCATTGGCTCCACCGCTACGACTGGCGCCGGGTCGAGGCCGACCTCAACCGCCGCCCGCAGTTCCTGACGGAGATCGACGGTCTCGACGTCCACTTCCTCCACGTCCGGTCCCCGCACCCCGAGGCGCTCCCGCTGATCCTGACGCACGGCTGGCCGGGCTCGGTCCTCGACTTCCTGCCGATGATCGACGCCCTCACCGACCCGGTCGCGCACGGCGGCCGTGCCCAAGACGCGTTCGACGTCGTGATCCCATCGCTGCCCGGCTCCGGGTTCTCCGGCAAACCCACCGGCACCGGCTGGGATGTCCGGCGGATCGCAGCGGCGTGGGCGGAACTGATGCACCGCCTCGGGTACACCCGCTGGGTGGCGCACGGCGGTGACTGGGGCTCGGCGGTGACGACGGCCCTTGCGGCGTCCCACGCCGAGGGGTTGCTCGGCATCCACCTCAACACTCCGTACGCCTTCCCCGAGCACATCCCCGCGTCGCTGTCGCCGGAGGAGCAGCATGCTGTGGACACCCTCGCCCAGTACAGCGGCGTGCTGGGCGGATCGAACCACCTCCAAGCCACCAAGCCGCAGACACCGGGATTCGCACTCGCCGATTCCCCTGTCGGTCAGGCGGCGTGGATCTACGAAAAGTACCAATCCAAGACCGACAACTGCGGCCTCGCCGAGGATGCCATCCCTCTCGACTCCATCCTCGACACCATCTCGCTCTCCTGGTTCACGAACAGTGCGGCGTCCGCTGCCCGGATCTACTGGGAGAACCGTTCGGCGACGATGGCGGGTCCTGAACTGACCCTCCCGGTCGCCGTCACCGTCTTCCCTGCGGACATCCCACTGCTGCCGCAGAGCTGGATCACGGACAAGTACTCCTCGCTCGTCCACTCCGCGGTCGCCGACCGGGGCGGCCACTTCGCCGCACTCGAACAACCCGATCGGCTGGTGGACGAGATCCGCGTCGGCCTGCAGTCGCTCCGTGCAGCCGGACCGACCGGGCCGTGACGCTCAGCAGTGCTGCAGTGCTGCAGTGCTGCAGCACTGCAGCGCGAGCGCTGCGCCCGGCGGAGTGTTCGCAGCGCAGCTTTGCCCGATCCGGACGGTGCGGTTCGGCTCAGCCGCGGTCGCGTGCCATTCCTGCTTCGGTGTTGCGGGTCCCGACGGCGACGCCGTGCGGGGAGGCAGCCCCGATCCGGGCGAGGTCGTTCTCGGTGAGGACGACGTCGGCTGCGGCGACGTTCTCCTCGACACGAGAGGCCTTCGTGGTGCCGGGGATCGGGACGGTGCCGGCCTGCATCAGCCACGCGAGCGCGAGTTGCGCGGTCGTGACGCCCTTTTCGTCGGCGATGACCTTCAGCGCCTCGACGACGTGCAGGTTCGCGTCGATCGCCTCGTCGGAGAACCGGGGGAGGTTTCGCCGTGCGTCGCCCTCGGGGAGGTCGTCCTTGCGGGTGACGGTGCCGGAGAGGAACCCGCGGCCGAGCGGCGAGAAGGGCACGAACCCGATGCCGAGCTCCGACGCGGTGTCGAGGACGCCGTTGTGTTCGGCGTCGCGCTCGAAGAGGCTGTACTCGGACTGGATCGCCGTGATGGGGAACGTCGCGTGCGCACGTCGCAGGGTCTCGGCCGAGGTCTCGGAGACCCCGATGTAGCGGGCCTTGCCGGCGGTGACGGCTTCAGCCATCGCGCCGATCGTGTCTTCGATCGGCACGTTCGGGTCTGCCCGGTGGAGGTACCAGAGGTCGACTCGGTCCGTTCCGAGGTGGCTCAGGGACCGGTCGATCGCGCGGCGTGCGTGCTCCGGGGAGCCGTCGAGTCCGATCGGCTGACCGTCGTCGGCGAAGTCGGTGGCGAACTTCGACGCGACCACCACGCTCTCTCGATCAGAGCCGAGCGCGTGGCCGAGGAGCTTCTCGTTCTCGAACGGCCCGTACGCCTCCGCGGTGTCGAACAGGGTGATCCCGAGGTCGAGGGCGCGACGGATGGTCGTGACGGAACCGGCTTCGGTTGCACCGCCGTAGAAGGCGCTCATGCCCATGCATCCGAGCCCGAGTGCGGACGTGACGAGGCCCTGGGAGCCGAGAGGGGTCTGCTGCATGCGTGTTCTCCGTTCGTCGCCGGGACGACCCGGACGATGACGACCTTCCACCCTGGTGTGCACACCATGTCAAGTGGGAGACTCGGCTCATGCTCCTTCCCGAGGTCCACGTCGACGGACCGGTCACGATCAGCGCTGCGGCGGAGCTGCTCGGCATCACGGTCGACACGATCCGCTACTACGAGAAGGAAGGGATCGCGCCGCCTCCTGATCGCGGTCAGGATGGATGGCGGCGGTACGACACGGCGGCGCTGAGCTGGCTCGCCGGGACGGTGATGCTCCGCGGGACCGGTATGAACGTGCAGGAGATGCGTGACTACGCGGCCGCGTACAGAGCTGGTGCCGACGATGTCGCACGACTCGCGCTCCTCGAGCAGCACCATGCGACCGTCCTCGCTCGGCAGGCGGAGGTGCAGCGGCACCTCGCGGCACTGGAACGGAAGATCGAGGCGTACCGCGAGACCATCGCCGCGACCGGCGCCCCATCGGCGGCTTGACCTTCCTGCCCGGTCGGCCATCGGCTACGGCGCGAGAACCACGACACCGATCGAAGCTGCTCACAGACTGGTGATCGTGTCAGGATCGGCCGTCGCACGACATCTCTCAGTGAGCGACCCCTGCTCCGACCGAAGGAGAGACCACCGATGAACACCCGAACCCACCTCAGCGTCACAGCGGTGGCCGCCTGCGTCATGGTCGCCGCCCTGAGCGGCTGTGCTGCGAGCACCGCGACTCCGTCGCCGTCCGCCACCACGGCGATGACCGGGGACAAGACCCCGGTCACGTCCCAGTCTCCGACCGCGACCGACGCCGCGACCCCGGTGAACCAACCTCCGTCGACTCCGTCGTCGTCCCCGTCGCAGGAGCCCGGGACGTCGGCGCTCGCGCAGCACATCTACGACGAGTGCAGCAAGGGGGCCGCGGATGCCGGTGTGACCCTGACCTTCACGAACGATCCGTCGGGGTACCCGGGCAGCGACGGGACCTACCAGCTCATCTACCCCTTCACGTTCGACGACGGGCACACCGACCCGTATGCCATCTACAACTGCACGCTCACCGACGACACGGTCAACTCCTCGTACGTCAGCAGCGGGATGACCGACAGTCACTGACCCCGGTCGGTGACGGTGCAGGCGTCAGGTGACAACCCCACCCGCCGGTCAGGGTGGGAGTTCGCGCGACCAGTAGTCCGCTCGGACCACGAGGAGTTCGCCCTGGACCTCCGACGTCAGATTGACGACGCGGGGATCCCACAGCGTCCCGGGCAGCCTCGCGAACGGTTCAGTGCCCAACGTCGTCGACAGTTCGGACGGGCTCACCCCCGACGGCGGCTGCACGGACACGAGCGACCAGCACCCGCCAGACGCGCACTGCTCCTCCTCGTCGACCACCCTGCTCCCGGCCGGCAGAGGGATCGACGCCGTCGCCGGCACGTCGCCTTCCGTCGCCCCCGCGAACAGCAGTGCGGCGCGCAGACCGATGAACAGGACGGCCGCGGCACCCACGATCAGAACGGTCACGACGATCGCTCGTCGGGTGTTCGTCCGGTGCCTGGTCACCTCCGCAGCCTCGGCGGCGGTTCGGGCCGTGGTCAGCGGTCGAGCAGCATCCTGTTGCGCGCATCGATCTGGTCCGCGGTCGCGGGGAAGTAGCTGCTGACACCGATGTGCTCGGCGTCGTGCTGTACCGCGTCGACGACCGGCCGGAGCGCGCGCTCGTAGTCAGCGAATGCCTGCTCGACGTCGCCGTCCGCGTCCCGGAGGGCGTCGTGGAGTGCGGTGGCGCCGATGATGGCGAGCGAGCCGCCCATGCCGGCGGCCGGGGAAGGGCAGTAACCGGCGTCGCCGACGAGTGCGACGCGGCCGGACGTCCACGCCGGCATCTTGATCTGGCTGAGCTTGTCGAAGTAGAAGGTCTCGGCGCCGATGGCCTCGTCGACGTGGTCCGAGAACGGCGAACCGGCCCGGAGCATGTGCTCGCGGAGGATGCGCTTCTGTGCCGCTTCGTCGTGGTGGTCGAAGGGGATCTCCTGCTCGGAGCGGAAGCCGAGGACGAGGTCGGTGGTGGTGTCGTACGAGTTGACCAGCATCGTGACGCCCGGTGCGTTGGTGATCCGGGTCGTCTGCGGTTCGATGACGAGGTCGTCGAGGATGGCGACGGAGAAGTACGTCCGCAGGAAGTGGCTGTATCGCGCTTCCTCGCCGAAGTGCAGTCGACGCACTGTGGAGTGGTTGCCGTCGCAGCCGAACACCATGGAGAAGTCCCGTTCGGTTCCGTCGCGGAAGGTGACGTGCACGCGCTCCTCGTCGGTCTCGTGCAGGGATGTGACCGAGTTGTTCCACAGCATCTCCACTTCGCCCTCGGTCGCGGCGGCGAGGATGTCGAGCAGGTCGTCGCGGTGGATCTCGTAGCCGTCGCCCGTCGATCCGGCCGAGGGCGGCACGGGATCCATCCGCGCGATGCGGTCTCCCTGCGGCGTCGTGAACTCCGTCACCCGCGGCGCGAGCGCCTTCGCCGAGATCTGCTCGAGCAGACCCATCCGATCGACGATCGCGATGGTGTCGTCGCGGATGTCGACCGGGGTGCCGCCTCGTTTCAACCCGGAAGCGACCTCGACGATCGAGACGTCGTACCCGAGCCGACGCATCCACAGCGCGGTCGTGAGCCCAGCGAAACTCGCTCCTGCGATGAGTACCTGTTCCTGCTCCTGCGTTGTCATCGATCGTCCTCGTTCCTCGGTATCCACCGAACTTGTAGTGACTCTAAGTTCGGCCAACGTACCAGAACTTTGGGTCACTCAACGTTTCGTGTCAGACTCGGGGGATGGTGGAGTCGAGCGAGGGTGTTCCGTCGGGGCTGCGAGAGCGCAAGAAACGGGAGACCCGCGAGCGCCTGGGTGACGTTGCTGCACGGCTGTTCGCTGAGCACGGGTACGACGAGGTGTCGATGTCAGACGTGGCCCGAGCTGCAGGCGTCTCGGATCAGACCGTCTACAACTACTTCCCGACCAAACCCGATCTGGTGTTCGACCGAGCCGACGAGGTGCTCGAGAAAATCCGAGCTGCGGTTGCGGACCGAGGTGCGCAGCAGTCGCCCGCGGAAGCGATGCGCACCATCGTCCTCGAGGATGTCGATCGGTACGTCGCAGAGGACCCAGCCTTGGCGCGAGGGGAGTTCCCAGCGCAATGCCGGCTCAGCGCGGTGCTCCGGCGACGGGCGCTGGAGTTCTACGACGAAGTCACGTCCGCGGTGGCAGCAGAACTGGCGGACACGGGTTTCGACTCGATGACCCGGCGTGCTCAGGCTGCCGCGCTCGTGGCCGTCGTGCAGCAGACCACCGAGGCCATCGGCGACGCGGTCCTCGCGGACGCCGACCGGAAATCGACCCGCAAGCGCTTGGTGGCCACGGCCGGAGCGGCGCTGGACCACCTGTCCACCTGGTGCGCGCCGGCCTGATCCACATCGAAGGACAGGGCGGGTGCGCGGAACGCATCCGATGCACCTTGTGGCCCTCTCATGGCGCGGGGCGTCCCACCGACCTACCGTCTACTTGTCAGACGATCGTCTGTCGAATAGGCCCTCTGGAAGGAACCTGCTCCATGCGTCACGCTCCTCGCCTCCGCCGGACCAACGCGCTGCTGATCACCAGCGGCGTCCTCACGGCGGCAGCGCTCGCTGTCGGGGCGGCCGGGCCCGTCTCCGCGGCCAACGCCGACGGCGCGGCGCCCACCCAGTCCGTGGCCGCCGCCAGCGGTGACAACTACGTGGCCTTGGGCGACTCGTACGCGGGCGGTTTCGGCGTCGCTCCCTACAGCTCGGGTCCGGCGGCCGGCTGCTTCCAGTCCTCCACCGACTACCCGCACCAGGTCGCGGCATCCCTGGGACTCCAGCTCGACGACCGCGCCTGCGCCGGTGCCACCACCGGCAACATCTCCCGGGTCGCGCAGAAGACCGGAGCCGCAAGTGCCACCGCGCCGGTCCAGGCCGACGCGCTGTCCAAGGACACGGACGTCGTCACGGTGTCGATCGGCGGGAACGACCTGGGGTTCTCCGGCGTCATCGCGAACTGCGTCGCACTGGACAAGGCCGGCCCGGTGTTCTCGGAGATCCACGGGAAGACCTACGACCACTGCAAGGACTACTACGCACCGGTCGTGCACGGCGTCACGCGGGATCGACTCGCATCGCGCATCCGCACCGTCGTGGCACCCCGGCTCGCGGCGACGTTCCGCGTGATCGCGCAGCGTGCTCCGCAGGCGAAGGTGTTCGTCGTCGGCTACCCGATGATCGCGCCGGGTACGGCGCAGGCCCCGAAGGGATGCTTCTCGAGCCTCCTCGGTGACTCCGGTCTCGAGCCGCCGTTCCCGCAGAACGCATTCCCCTTCACCGCCACCGACACCGCCTACTTCCACCGCACCCAGAACGCGCTCGACGCAGCGGTCAAGGCTGCGGCGAAAGCTCGTGGCTTCACCTACGTCTCGACGCTGCAGGGCTCTGCCACGCACACGCCCTGTGCAGCGTCGGGTTCCGCATGGATGGCGGGACTCACTCTGACCGATCGCGGCACTGCTGCGGACAGCACGCCGCTGGATGGGACGAAGTACTCCATCCTCTTCGGCGCACTCCACCCGAACGCTGCCGGCATCGCGTACCTGCGTGACCAGACCAAGGCCGCGATCGTCGGATCGCGCTGAGCCTGCGCCTGCTGGTCACGTCATGGACATGACCAGCAGACGGACGGGAGGCCCGGTGCCAGCTGGCACCGTCCCTCCAGGCACGGCCGTCACCCCGCTGGCGCGGTGCGCCGGTACCGGCTGGTGGGGCCCACCTCCCGTCCGCCTCGTGTGGACCACCGGGCGTCTGTCGTTGCACCGCGGGTCTCACCCGAGATGCAGTGAGTGGCCGGCGTGTGCTGCGTCGGCCGCTCTGGAGCATTCCGGCGGGTTCCCGTCGGGGTGGTCGGATCAGAGTCCGCTGATCACTGATTCGAGTCGGAGTTCGCCGTCGCGGGTCTGCATGCCCGCGGCGAGCAGGACGTGCGCGCGGTCGGCCGCGGCCGGGGTGAACAACGGGCCGAGGAGCGCGTTCTCTGCCACCAAGCCTGCACGGGTGATCGCGCTCGGGGCAGCGTTCACCGCCTTCTTGACGGCGGACACGACTGCGGGCTGCAACCCGCCGATCCGGCGGGCCAACGCGTCGACGAAGGAGTGGATCTCGTCGGCCGGGAGTGCTCGGTTTACGAGACCGTACCGCTCTGCGAGTTCGGCATCGACGAGCTGCGCACCGAGGAGGATCTCGAGTGCACGCGCCCGGCCCACGAGTGCGGTCAGGTACTGGGTGCCTCCACCGCCGGCCATGATGTCCATCAGCACCTCCGGCTGCGCCTGGCCGGCAGCGCCGATGGCGGCGAAGCGCATGTCGAGAGCCATCAGGAACTCGTTGCCACCACCTCGGGCGAGGCCGGTCAGCTTGCCGATCGTGACCTGCGGAAGCGAGCGGACCTCTTCGTGGACGACCTGCATGAGGTTGAGGTCTGCGGGGAACTCTGCGTCCGGGTTCGCCTCCATCGTCGCGGTGACGGCTGTCGACATGACCTCGGGTTCCGTGATGAATCGGGTGTCGCCGTGTGCGATGAAGATGTCCGGGTCGGCGCTGTCGAAGACGATGACTCGCACGTCGTCGTCTTCACGGACCTGGGCGACGAACCGGCGGATCGACGGCAGCAGGGTGCCGTCGGAGAGGTTCAGCGGTGGGTTGTCGATCGTGACGTTCGCAACGCCGTCGGCGACGGTGATGCGCAGGGCGGGCAGGTTGTAGGTCATGGGGCTTCTCCCTCTGGGGACGCGGCGGTGACGCCGGGCGTCGTGCGTGACACTGAGTATCACGATAGGGACTCCGCATCATTCCTGCAAGTGAGTGCACATCCTCGTAGGATCGATGCATGAACCCGATGAGCACGCGAGCGATCGGACGAGCGGCGGTGCGGGACGAGCTGGGGAGCATCGGGCTCCGTTGCTTCCTGGAGTCAGGCTTCGAGGCCGTCACGTTCGAGGACCTGGCCGGACGAGCAGGGGTTTCTCGGAGCACCTTCTTGCGCTACTTCGGCAGCAAGGAGGACGTCGTCCTGCACGTCTTCGATCCCCTCGGTGAGCAGATGGCACAAGCCCTCGGGGAGCGTCCGGATTCGGAGGACACCTGGACTGCGCTTCGTCACGCGGTCAAGCCCGCCGTGGCGCTCATCGAGGACGATTCCGAGGCGGGCTTCGCGCGACTCGACTTGGTCTGGTCGACGCCCGCGTTGTGGGCCCGGCTCCACGAGAAGCAGGCAACCTGGCGAGAAGGACTCGCTGCGGTGCTCGTCGAGCGTGAAGCCAGCAGCCAGTTGCGACGCATCGCGGTGCAGACAATCGTGATGGCCGCCTTGGGTTGCGTCATCGTCGCGTACGACGGATGGGTCGAGAGCGGCGGAGCTGAGCGCCTCGGTGAGCTGGTCGAGGACGCTTTCGCGGCCCTTGCCCAGGGAACGGGTCGCTGACGAGCTTTCGACCATGCGCTGCCTGGCGCGGTGGAGGGCGCTCCCGGCCCGGTGAGGGATCGGTTAGAACACGTCGGCTGGGGCTTCGATGTTCTCCGCTAGCCCTCGCGGCTTGCAGCTCCGAAAACCTGACTAGGCGAGCAGCTTGGCCAGCAGTCGCTGGAATTCCGCCTGCTCGTCTGTTTCGAGGGGTACGAGCCATTCGTCGAACTTCGCCGAGAGGACCTCGAGCGCCTTGTCGAGGGCCTCCGCACCTTCGGGAGCGACCGCCAGGCGGTGCCGGCGAAGGTCGGCAGGGTCGATGTCCTGCCGGACGAAGCCCTTCGCCTCGAGGCCCTTCAGGTACACGGTCACGCTCGGTTTGGGCAGGACGAGACGGACAGCGAGCTCCGCGGGGTGGGGCAGTCGTTGACCTCCCCGAGCACGAAGAACTCCTTGGCCTCCAACCCGAGCTGCTCAGCGACGGTTTCAGTCCGGCGCGTGGGGAGCAGTAGGTTCGGCACGTGGACGTCGTGAGCGCGAAGGTGTTGGGCACAGCCGCAATCGTGTCCGGACTGTTCTTCATCGCGACGTCCATCGTGCGTCTGAGTCGTCCGGACCTCGACGTGTTGCTCGTGGTCTTCAACATCGTCCTCGGCGTCCTCCTGCTGGCCACCGGCTTCAGACTGTGGCGGTCCGCGCTTCGGCGAACGAATCGCCGCCGTTCGGTGATCGGCGGCTAGAGACGATGACAGCATCAACCGACGGCGCAGCAGCCCTCCGGTACACCGGGCAGCGCTTCGTGTCGTTCCGGGTGAACGGTGCCGACTTCCGCTGGATCGACGTCCTCACGTTCGACGTGGCCCGCACGGCTTCCGACGAAGAACTGCTCGCTGCCCTGATCGGGAACCCTTGGTACTCGCACACCTACGCGGCACCGCGCGAGAAGGAGCCGGAGGCAGGAGAGATCCACGGCCCGTACCTCCTCGACCACATCACAGTCCCCGCGTTCCGGCGTCGCGAGCGCAGTGCAGTCGCGGACCGGATCTGGGCGTGGGCCCTGAGCGAGGGTGAACTGCCCCCGGAACTGCTCTCGGCGATCGGGGCGGAGGTCCGGGCGATCGAGGCCGCGGACTCAGATGTCTGGGAGCTTCCAGACCTCGGAGCCGGTGCTCTCCACGAGTGGGGAGGGGTCGTCGGAACGGCGGGATTCATCGAGTTCGTCGCCGTGTCCAGGAAGCACGGCATGCTGACGCTCCTCGTCGCCAGCGACGATTGAGCGTTGCGGCGCTGGGTCGGTAGCTGCTCCGTGGAGTTCGCAAGGGCGCATCCGTTCCGCATGCCGATCGCAACTCCGCTCGGGCGGGAGCCGAGGTCGGAGCTGACGACGGCTGCGCTGGCGCGAACTCCGAATCGGCCTTGCTGGTTACCGCAAGATCGGTGAGGAACCGTCGTGTGCGCCGGTTGTCCGGCAGTACGGTCCGGGAACAGCCTGACCCGAGGCTGCGAGAAGCCGACCCGAAGGCGACCCGATGGACAACTACGACGAGCGACGGCCTGGTGCCCTCGCGTTCAAGAAGCATCTCGGCGAGCAGTTCGGCGGTGATCTCCGGCGGACAAGGGCAGCTCCGGTCGCGCCACGACGCCACGGCGCGGTGAAGGCGACTGCCGCGCGAGCGCACACCGGCGGCGCCTCGAACGGCGGACTCCGTCAGGTCGTTGCTGAGCCAGTCCCGTTGCGGTTCGAGATGGCGAGCACGGGGCGGTCCCTCGCCGGCCTGGGTGTCGCGATCGGATGCGGAGTCGCGCGCACGATCGGCCCGCAGGTCCTGCCAGTCGCGAGGATCGTGGATCCCGAGGTGCGCGACGCGGAGCTCGACGAACGCGGCGGGTTCGAGGCACAGCTCGCCGACGTGCTCATGGAGTCCTGGTCTCTCGTCGTCGAACTCGCTGCAGAGGAGCTGGCGGCGGACACCATCGTCATGCCCGTCGTCGGTGATCGCGTGCACTACAGCCGGGGTTCCGGGCACCTCATCGGGCTGCAGGGAGTCGTCGTCGCGTCCGATGAGGGCGAAGCTCTGCCGCGCGGGCTGCGGTCCGTGCAGCTCGACGGTGAGGCGTGGCCGATAGTCGTCACGGTGGTCTCCCTGGACCGGATCTAGCTGATGCTGCGAACAGGAGCCGGTCCCGGCACGAGCGCCACGGTTCGCCCGTGCCGGGACTGCCGTCAAACGGCCGGGCTGAGGAGGCGCCCGGTGAACTCGCGCAGAGCCTGCACGGCCCGCTTCGACAGCCTCGCGTCGGGCATCATGCTCGTCGATCCGTGGAACGCTCCCGGCCACACGTGCAGTTCCGCCTGGACTCCTGCCGCCCACAGCGAGCTGGCGTAGGCGACGGTCTCGTCGCGGAACACCTCGGTGCTGCCGCAGTCGATGTACGCGGGCGGGAGCCCGGCGAGGTCGGTCGCGCGGCCGGGTGCGGCGTAGATCGACACGTCCTCGCCACCACGCCGGTCACCGAGGTAGGCGTCCCAGCCGAACCGTGTCATCTGCCGGTCGGCGACTCCGACACCGTCGAACTGCCGAGCCGACAGTGTCGCGTCGCGATCGTCGAGCATGGGACTCACGAGGACCTGGCCGATGACGGAGGGCCCCTGTCGGTCGCGGGCGAGGAGGGCGGTGCCGGCAGCGAGACCGGCACCGGCGCTCTGCCCGACGAGGACGATGCGCTCCGGGTCGATGCCGAGTTCGTCGGCGTGCTCGGCTGCCCAGACGAGACCGGCGTAGCAGTCCTCCACCGGGTACGGGTCCGGGTGTTCCGGCGCCAGGCGGTAGTCGGGGCTGACCAGGACGACGTCGTGCACCAGCAGCCACTCGTCGTAGGAGTCGAGGTTGCCGAGGTGGTGGCCGAACATCATGCCGCCGCCGTGGATCGCGTAGGCCAGGGCAGCCGTGCCGGTGCGGCCGGTGCGTTGGATCACGGCGAGGTCGATCGGGTCACCGCGGTGCCCCGGGATCGTGATGCTGCTCCGCTCGAGGCCGCGAGCACGCAGTCCTTCGTCGAGCTGCGCCTCCGTCATGTCCAGCTGTCGCATCTGCGGCAGCATCTGCGCCGTGAGGTGGAAACGGCCGCGCGCATCCATGGCGGTGAGGAAGGGCACGAACTCGGGATCGAACGGCGGGCGGGGGAGGGCGATGGTGTCAGACACTGGAGGTCTCCTCGGTGATGGTGGTCGGGTCGGTGTGTGCAGGGGTGGTGTCGGCAGGGTCGGACGGGGCCTCGTCCTCTGGTTCGACGGCGGGCCGGGCTCGGAGCATGCCGACCACGACGAGCAGTGCTGCAACCGCGGCGAGGCCGAGCCCGGCGACGGTGAGGGCGTCCTGGAAGCCCTCGAGCCGGACGGCGGTCCAGGTGGTCGTGGTGATGCTCCCGGCGACGAAGGCGGCGACGATGGTCCCCGCCGCTGCGACGGCGGCACCACCCGCGAGCTCGCTCGAGGTGTCGACGAGCGCCGCTCCGACGGAGGTGCGGTCGGCGGGCAGCCCCGTGAGGACCGAGGCGCCGGCGACGACGCCGACGACCCGCATGCCGGCGGCGACGAGCACGAGCGCGACGAGCACCCACGGGTACCCGTACCGGCTCAGGGCGCCGAAGACCGCGAGACCGGAGACGACCGAGACGGCGCTCATCCAGGCGGCGCGGCCCAGGCCGACCCGCTGCACGAACGGCCCGACGAAGCGGCCGCCGACGAGCAGCACGACCACCTGCGGCAACGTCCCGACGGCGGCCAGCGCCGGCGGCCAGCCCCAGGCGAACTGCAGCTGCAGGGTCACGAGGTACGACAGTCCCGCGACGGCCAGACCCGACGCGGCCTTGAACGCGAGGCCGCTCGAGACGAGTGGCCGGGCGAGCAGGTGCAGGTCGATCAGCGGGTGCCGCGCGGTCCGCTCGCGGGCGACGAACCCCACCGCGCAGGTGACGGCGAGCGCGAGGACGGCCCACCCCCACCAGCCAGCGGCTCCGGACTCGACCAGGATCGTCGGCGCCACGAGCGCTCCAGCCGTGGTCCCGGTGCCGAGCAGCCCTCCGACCACGTCGACCGGATCGCGACGGAGCCCCGCCGCCTCGTCGCGGGCGACACCGAGCCGGATTCCGACGAGTGCGAGGACCGCGATGGGCACGTCGGCCAGCAGCAGCACCTGCCACGGGGCGACGGCGAGCACGAACCCGCCGACGGTCGGACCGATGGCCAGCCCCACGAGCCCGGCCGTCGAGATGACGGTGAGCGCCCGCACCCGGAGGCCTTCGTCGTCGAAGAGGCGGAACGCCAGCGCCATCGACCCGGGCGTCGTCATCGCCGCGGCGACGCCCATCGCGACCCGCACGGCGATCA
>NZ_MJGT01000056.1:0-480 GCF_001864975.1 Curtobacterium sp. MMLR14_002 | reverse complement strand
CGCGACCCGCACGGCGATCAGCTGCTCGGTCGACGTGACCACCGCTGTGGCGAGGCTCGCCAGGGCCAGCAGGACGAGCCCGGCGAGCATGACCCGGCGGCGTCCGATGCGGTCGGCGACGGCGCCGAAGAGCAGCATCAGCCCTCCGAAGGCGACCGAGTAGGCACCCGAGACCCACTGCAGGCCCGTCGTCGACGAGCCCAGGTCGCGGCCGATCGTCGGCAGGGCGACGTTGAGCACGGAGTTGTCGAGCATCTCGAACAGGAACACCGCGGACAGCCCGGCGAGGGCGATCCAGGCGTCGCGCAGACGAGGAGAAGAACCACCGCCGGGCACATGCCCGGTGGTGCGAGCGGGACTGGGGGACACGATGGCGCACTCCTTCGAGGGAAGAAGTGGCGACTCGTTCGATGCCGCGTGCTGGTGCGTCGCAGATCGCGGCGCCTTTTACCTCAGTGATCGAGACCATACACGGACTGC
>NZ_MJGT01000055.1:0-25997 GCF_001864975.1 Curtobacterium sp. MMLR14_002 | reverse complement strand
GGAGGCCCGGTGCCAGCTGGCACCGTGCCTCCCGTCCGTCTGTGGGTCGCGTCGGACCCGTCCCCGCCGTCGACGTGTCAGCCGGCGATGCTCTCCGTCAGCACGCCGGACTGCGCGAAGGTGGTGTGGATCGCGTTCGCGGCCTGCTCGAAGGCACGGTTGCCGCGCGAGATGCCGAGCGCTCCACCCTTGATCGCGGACTTGCCCGAGCCGCGCAGCAGTCGGGCGACCGTGCGGCCGTCCGGGGCGATCATGATCTGCACGTCGAGGCGGGTGTGGAACGTGCGGTCGTTCGCCATGCCGCCGATGAGGAGCGTCAGGCCGAGGCTGCCGCGGGTCGCACGGAGTGCCCCCTGCTCGGCGTCGTCGACGGTGTAGCCCTCGCGGGACAGGGCCTCGCGCACCTGGGCACGGGCGGTCTCGGGGTCGGTGGCGACGAAGAAGTCGTGGCTCTCGGGCATGTGTGTTCCTTCCGAACGGGTCCGCTGGGACACGGAGGACGCTCGCCCCCGAAGACGATCATGCCGTGTCGGAACGACGGAGGTGTCGCTTACGCTGGTCGTGTCATGACTGCCTCGATGAACCGCCGCGCACTCCTGTCCTTCGCCGGCGTCGCCGGGATCGGGCTCGCCGTCGCGGCGTGCTCTTCCGGCAGCGACAAGGGCGGCGACTCGGGCAAGGGCTCGGGCGGCGGGCGTGGGAGCTCCGGGGGTGGGGACGCATCGTCCACCCCGACGGCGAAGCCCGTCGCGAAGGCCGTCACTCCGGCGCAGGTCCCGCTCGCCGGGGGCGTCACGATCACCGTGACGGGGACCGGACTCGCCGCCGTCAAGGGCGTCACCGTCGGTGGTGTCGCTGCGCGCGACGTCAAGGCCACCGCGTCGAAGGTGACCTTCACGGCCCCGCACCAGGCGATGTACACCGCCGGTGACGCCGACATCGCGCTCTTCACCGCGGTGATCGAGCCCACCGCGTCGGCGAACCAGTCCTCTGACGGCAACGGCAGCGCCGCGAACGACGGGCAGAGCGGCGCCACCCAGGACACCGCGACGACCACGCCGACCCCGACCGCCGCCGCGACGCCCGCTGCGGGCAGCGCGGTCGCCTCGACCACCCTGGCCTACGCCGCACTGACCGACGTCGACCGGCAGCTCGCCTACGCGATGCGGTACTGGAAGGACTACAACCTCGCCGAGTACGGCACGATGAACCCGATCGGCGGCGACTGCGCGAACTACGTCAGCCAGACGCTCATCGCCCGCGGGTGGGAGCAGCGGTCCGACTGGTACAACCGGTCAGCCGGTGCCGAGCACAGTGCGACGTGGACCTACTGCCCGACGATGGACCCGTGGCTCGAGACCAACGCGGCCGAGTTCGGACTCACCCGGCGTTCGTCGGACGAGCGCGACAAGGTGAAGGTCGGCGACATCGTGTTCTTCGACTGGAACGCCAACGGGTCACCGGACCACACCACCATCGTGTCCGAGGTCTTCACCGAGCCCGACGGCACCATCCGCATCAAGTCGGCGAGCCACAACCAGGACGGCCCCTACCGCGACCTCGACGAGATGATCACGGTGCAGCACCCCGGCGGATCGGCCTGGTTCCACACGTTCGACGTGTAGCGCTGTCGCGGCCCGCAAGACACCGGTGTTCGCGCGTCGCACCGCGGTCTGCGCGTGTTCAACCGGCGAACACCGGTGTCTTGCAGCGCCGACGGACAGCGCCGCTCACGGGTACCCGAGGAACCACAGCAGCACGATCGCGACCGGCTGCAGGCACACCCCGACGACCAGCCACGTCACCGCCCGCCGCCGTGTCCCCACGAAGACGTCCGATCCGAGCAACGGTGCCATCGGCATGAGCAACCGCGGCAACGACTGCTGCGGCAGGAACACCGCCACCAGGTAGAGCCCGTAGGACGCCGTGAACGCGAGCACGTCGGTCCCCAGGGCCCGGGTGCTCCTGCGCGAGAAGAACCACACCGCGCCGGCGAGCACCACGACGACGAGTCCGATGCCGAGCGGCCCGAGCCACGTCGACGCCATCGTGAACCACGGCGTCAGCGGCGCGAAGTGCTGCCGCCCGACGAACCCCACCCACCACGACAGCTCGGTGTCCAGGTAGGCGTTCGGCCGCCCCGTCACGGCCGTCGCGATGACGGGCCACGCCAGTCCCGCAGCCGCGACGACCAGGCCGGTCACCACGATCGCGATCCGGTCACCCCACGGGAACACTTCGGCAGCGCGCCCCGAGCGGTGCGCTCCGACCCACCGCAGGACCAGGTGCACGGCCAGGGCCAGCGCCAGCGCGAGGACCCCGGGCTTCGTGAACGCCGCCACGACACCGAGCGGCGCGATCAGCCAGTACCGACGCCGCACCAGCGCCAGCAGCGCGCCGAACAGCAGCACGAGCAGCAGGCTCTCCGCGTAGGCGACCTGCAGCAGGAACCCCGTCGGAGCGAACGCGAACAGGGCCGTCGCCCAGCGGGCCCGGTGCGAGCACCCGACGGCGAGCACCAGCCGGTACAGCAGCACGCAGGCGCCCGCTCCGGCGATCGACGCCACCACGACCCCGGCGACCCAGAACGAGGCGCCGGTCAGCGTCATCAGGATCCGCACCACCGCGGGGAACACCGGCAGGAACGCCCACGCGTTCGGCAGGACGTGCCCGGAGTCGTCGACCGGCAGCGTCGCGGGGTACCCGTGCTCGGCGATGATCCGGTAGAACGACGCGTCCCACGAGCCCGAGAACGTGAAGAATGAGGGATCCTGCCGGTACGAGGCGAACGGCCAGCCGTTCGCGGTCGCCAGCAGGTACACGGTCGCCAGCAGCACCGTGCTGACCACCCGCGAACCCACCCAGATCAGCAGCGGCGCGGTCCAGGCGCTGCGCCGTCCGGTCAGCAGGCTGCGGAACCCCCGCCTGGAGGCCCGGCTCGCTTCCGCCACGCTCGTCACCCGCCCGATCCTCCCAGATCGCAGGCCGCGCCCCGCATCGCGGGCCGCCACCCGCCCGGCGCGAGGCAACCCGTGTGCATCGTGAGCAGGAATGGTCGAGTCCGTCTGCCGGACCCGACCATTCCTGCTCACGAAGTGCGGGCCTCCCGGCTAGCGTCCCGTGACCGCGCGACGGATCTGCTCGATCGGGACCTTCGGGGAGCGGTCTGCGTTGAGCAGGCCGTTCGTCTCCTGCATGGTGTCGGTGAGCTGCGTGTAGCAGGACCCGGCGAGGAACGAGCTCGCGCGGATCGCGTTGTACAGCGCGGTGATCCGAGCGACCCAGTCGTCGCCGTCAGTGGCCGACGTGTACCCCCAGCCGTCCTCGCGCTGGACGCCGGGCTGGTAGTTCACGCCGCCGAACTCGGTGAGCATCACCGGCTGGCCGAGGTCCTCGGCGCCGCCGACGAGGATGCGGCGGTCCGCCGGGCCGATCCCACCGAGGAGTCGGGTCCGTGCGGTCTCGTCCGCGTAGGTGGCCCCGAGCCGGGGTCCGTCGCCCTCGTAGTCGTGGATCGTGACGATGTCGGAGTTCGTGTGCTCCCACCCGTCGTTCGAGATCACCGGACGCGTCGGGTCCAACGCCCGCGTGACGTCGGCGAGGGCCCGCGCGTAGGCCTGCTGGGCCGGGTCGGTGGCGATGTGCTGCACACCCCAGCTCTCGTTGGCGGGCACCCACGTGACGATCGACGGGTGCGAGGCGTCACGCTCGACGGCGTCCATCCACTCACGCATCAGACGCTGCACGGCGCGGGGGGAGAACGCGTAGGCACCGGGGGCCTCGCCCCACACCATGAGTCCGAGCCGGTCGGCCCAGTACAGGAACCGGGGGTCCTCGACCTTCTGGTGGTTGCGGGCAGCGTTGAAGCCGAGCTCCTTGATGAGTTCGACCTCGCGGCGGAGTGCCTGGCGGGACGGGGCGGCGATGTGCGACTCGGGCCAGTAGCCCTGGTTCAGGACACTGCGGACGTCATGGCGTCGGCCGTTCAGCAGGAACGCGCCCCCGTCGACCCCGACCGTCCGGATCCCGAAGTAGCTGGCGACGGCGTCGAGCCCGCCCGTGCTCGCAGTCGTGTCGTTGCCGGCGCTCGGTAGCAGCGTGACCGTGGCGTCGATCAGCCGGGGCGTGTCGGGGGTCCAGTGCAGCTCGTCCTCGGCCTGCCCGTTCGTCTGCCGCGCGATCGGCACGACCACGTCGAACTCGTCCCCGGTCTCGCCGACGGTGGTCTCGATCGTGGCGAGGTGCTCGTCGCGGTCGTCCCAGCGGGCCTCGACGCGCAGGCGCTCGCCGCCGGTGCGGTGACCGTCGAGTCGGACCGTCAGCCGCATGGTCGCGTGGTCGACGTTCGTCCAGCGCAGGGACGCGATCGAGGCGGTCGGCACGGCCTCGAGCCAGACCGTCTGCCAGATCCCGGTGGTCCGGCGGTACCAGATCGCGTGCGGGTCCTCGTGCCAGTCCTGTTTGCCGCGCGGCTGGGTCAGGTCGTGCGGGTCGTCCTCGGCGCGGACCACCAGGGTGTGCGCGGCGTCGGGGTCCGTGGTCAGCGCCTCGGTGACGTCGAAGGAGAACGGGGTGTGGCCGCCCTCGTGTCCGCCGATGAACTGCCCGTCGATCCAGACGCGGGCGCGGTGGTCGACGGCGCCGAAGTGCAGCACGAGCCGAGGCGCGCCGGTGCCGAACCCGGCGGCGTCGAGCTCCGAGCGGGTGATCGCGCGGGAGTACCAGACCACGGGGTGGAACCCGGGCTCGTCGATGCCCGAGGCCGGGGACTCCGGCGGGAACGGGACGACGATGTCCCGGGCGTCGGTGAAGCCGGTGCGCCAGGCGTCGTCGTCGCCGTCGTTCCGGAACGACCACGTGCCGTCGAGGTCGGCCCAGGCGGTGCGGAGCATCTGCGGCCGGGGGTACGTGCCGTCCTGCCGCGAAGCGAGGGGGAGGCCGGGGGCGGAAGCGGAGTCAGGTGCGGCCACGATGCCGTCGAGCGTGCTCATGCGTCCATGCTCCCGTGCTGGTACATCGTTGTAAAGAGGGAGTCGGGATTGCGCGGAGCAGGTTCCGCGGGGCGCTCGTCGAGCGGTCGCTCAGTCGATCGCGGCGTCGCGGGTGAGCACCATGACGTCCATCCGTCCCTGCTGGACGACCACGCCGTGCTGGTTCCGCAGGGCCACCGCTCGTTCGACGATCCCGGTCGTCCCCGAACTCGTCAGCCGGGTGCCGAGGACCTCGACGGTGCAGGTCACGGTGTCGCCGATGAACACGGGCTCGGTGAACCGCCACTGGTCGATCCCGAGCAGTGCCACCGCGGACCCCTCGAACACCCCCGTGCGCGCGATGAGCCCGAGGCACAGCGAGGTGCCGAGCAACCCGTGCACGATCCGCTGGCCGTACCGGGTCTTCCCCGCGAACTCGACGTCCGTGTGCACCTGGTTGTTGTCGTTCGTCCACGAGGCGAACGACACCACGTCCGCCTCGGTGATGGTGCGCCCCGGCGTCGTGAAGGTCTGTCCGGCAGCGAGGTCCTCGAAGTAGTGCGGCACGGCCCGATTCTCGCACCCGGTCAGAGCCGCGCGAGCAGCTTCCGTGATCGGCGCAGGCCCTGCGTGCTGGCCGCCTGCTCGGTCGTCGCCAGGACGCCGTACCCGAACGTGTCCTCGCCGTGCTGCGCTGCCACGGCTGCCAGCCGTCGGTACGCATCGGCGGCGTGTGCGGCGTCCAGCGTCTCGCCGAGGGTCTCCTGCACCCGTCGCAGTCGACCGAGCCGGCGCTTCCCGACGTCGGGCACGTCACCGGCCGCCTGCAGTGCGTAGCGCAACCGGCGCGCGGCCTTCCGGACCTCGTGCAGGGTGTCGAGGTCATCGCTGGGATTACCCAGCAGCCGACCGACGCGTGCCCGCTCGTGCCGGGTGCGCCGGGCGGCGAACGTGGCCGCGTCGTCGTCCGCGTGCGGGCCGGCCGGTGCCCGCAGCAGTAGGTCGTCGAGGGCGTCGAGTGTCCGGAACCAGGCGTCGGAGCGCAGCGCTCGCCGGAGTTCGGCCGCGGCGACGCTGCGACGTTCCGCGGTCTCCGAAGCGATGCGGTCGAGGGTCTCGGCGTCCACGTACCCGTCGGGGGCGTGTGTGGCCGACCGGGACAGGCCGGCGTGCAGCACCTCGGCGTCGCGAGCGGTCCCGGCGATCCGTCCGGTCTCGGCCAGGGCGGCACGGAGCTCCTCGGTCGCCTGGCGGTCGAGCGCGCCGCGGAACGCCGCGAGCACACTCCGCAGGCGGCGCAGCACCTTCCGCAGGTCGTGCACGGCCTCGGGCTCGTCAGCTCGGACCCGGGGGTCCGCCGCGACGAGGTCGCGCCGCAGGGCATCGAGCACCCGGAGGACGAGCCCGGCGGCGGTGTCCGGCCGGGGGCGCTTCGCTCGGCCGCGTCGGCGTTCCGGCGCCGGCTCCGGGCCTCGGGGGAGCGGTACCGACGAAACGTCCACCGGGTCCGTCGCCGCGTCGTGCAGCGCTCGTTCGGCCGCTCGTGCCGTGGCACCGTCGCGTCCGTCGTCCGTCAGCGCCCACCACCGCGACGATCGCAGCACGGTGGTGTCCGGGTCGCCGTCGTCCACGCGCACGTCGGCGACCTCGGCCCGCACCCGGCCGTCCCTGCCACGGAGGGTCACGAGCGTCGTGGTGGTGTCACGGACCAGGACGGTCCGCAGTGGACGACCACGCAGGAACACCTCGACCGCGTCCCGTGGGGGATCGTCGAACGCGCCGTCGAGCGGTTCCGGGCCGACCCCGTGGGCACTCCGGTCGATCGTCCAGGTGCCGTCCGGCGAGCGTGTGAGCACGACACCCTCGGCGGCGAGCACCCGGTTGTCGGAGTCCCACACCGTCTCGCGCACCGTCACCGCTTCGTGACGGCGGACGTCGGAGGCGAACGGCTCGAGTGCGGGGAGCCTGCGGTCGTCGAGGATCCGCCAGGTCCGGCGGGGGTCGGGGAGCGCACGTGCAGCGTCAGCGGCGGGGGGAGGAGCGGCAGCGGATCGGGGCATGCCGCAAGTGTCGTCCGGCGCACCCGTGTCAGACCGGGGGGCAGCGGGGTTCTGTGGACGGAGCGCTCCCCGGCCCGTCCTGTGGGGGACTCGGCACCTCGCCAGGCCCCGGCGCGTAGGTTCCGCTGCATGAGCGACGGAGCACCCAGCGCCCCCGACACCCGCGCAGACACGAGCGCAGACACGAGCGCAGACACGAGCGCAGACACCAGCGCCCCCGACACCAGCGCCCCCGACACCAGCACGCCGAGCGACCGCGACCTCGAGTCCTGGATCGCCGACCGCCGCTGGTACGCCTCGAAGGGGTCCGTGCCACACCTCCGGACGATCTCGACCGACGACGGGACCCGGCTGGTGCTCGACGAGGCCCCCGCGGTCCCCGTCCTCTACCAGTCACCGATCACCACCGGCCCGGACGGCACGGTCGTCGACGCCACCACCGACCTCGTGTGGGTCTCGGCGCTCGCCGCACGCATCGACGCGGCACCGGACAGCCTCAGCCCGATCGGCCGGGTCACCGCCGCCCGCGTCCTGACGGGTGAGCAGTCCAACACGTCGGTCATCTGCGACACCGAGTCCGGCGACCGCGTCATCATCAAGGTCTTCCGCGTGCTGCACCACGGCGACAACCCCGACGTGACCACGCAGCTCGCCCTCACGGCGGCGGGCAGCACGCGCGTGCCGCGGGTCTACGGAGCCCTCCGCGCCGACTGGCCCGACGTCGGACGCCCGGACGGCACGGCGACGGGTCACCTCGCCTTCGCCCAGGAGTTCCTCCCCGGGCTCGACGACGCCTGGCGCGTCGCCCTGCAGGAAGCGCAGGCCGGCACCCCGTTCGGTGACCGCGCCGAGCAGCTCGGCACCGCGCTCGCCGACGTGCACCGCACCCTCGCCGGAGCGCTGCCGACGGAACCGGCAGACGCACCCCGACGGGACGCCGCCGTCGCGACGATGCACGCCCGACTCGACACCGCCGCCCGCGAGGCCCCGGCCGTCGCCGACCACGTGGACGCCATCCGCGCGGTCTACGCCCGTGCCGCCGACGCGACGTGGCCGGACCTGCAGCGCATCCACGGTGACCTGCACCTCGGACAGGTCCTGTCGGCACCGGACCCCCGCGGGTGGGTCTTCCTGGACTTCGAGGGCGAGCCGCTCCGCCCCCTCGACGAACGCTCGCTGCCGGACGTCACCCTGCGCGACGTCGCGGGCATGCTCCGATCGTTCGACTACGTCGCGGGCGCGCTGGCACACGATGCCGAACCGGTCGACGCAGCCTCGTGGGCAGCCGAGGCGCGAGCCCGCTTCCTCGAGGGCTACCAGCGGGGCACCGGCGCGGACCTCACCGCCCACAGCGCGCTGCTCGACGCGTTCGAGCTCGACAAGGCGGTCTACGAGGTCGTCTACGAGACCCGCAACCGACCCGACTGGGTCGGGATCCCGCTCGCGGCCGTCGCGCGCCTGGTCGGCGACAGCGGGTCCTGAACGCGACCCACGAACGGACGGGAGGCCCGTGGCGACACAGCCACGGGCCTCCCGTCCGTCTCCGGGTAACGTCGTCTAGTTGACGGGACCCGTGTACTTCTCGCCTGGTCCGGCACCGATCGGGTCCGGGATCGCCGATGCCTCGCGGAAGGCGAGCTGCAGCGAACGCAGCCCGTCGCGGAGCGGACGGGCGTGGTGGTCGCCGATCTCGGTCGCAGCGGCGGTGACCAGGCCGGCCAGCGCGGTGATCAGCTTCCGCGCCTCGTCCAGGTCGGTCTGTTCCTGCGGGTCGTCTGCCAGGCCGACCTTGACGGCCGCGGCACTGAGCAGGTGCACCGCAACGGTGTTGATGAGTTCGACCGCCGGCACCTCCGCGATGTCCCTGGCGGCGTCGATGCCGGTGTCGTCGATCGGGGTGTCGCTCACGGTGCTCCTCTGCTAGGCTTGCTCGCGGCAGATGCTGTCCGTGTGCCGTCAGTTCCCTTGACATCAGTTCTCCTGAGATCAAGATCCTCGACAACACCCGGACGGTGTCACGAAAGAGGAGTCTCTCCCACCCGCGGCCGCGTTCCACCAGGCTACCGGGTCACCACCGCTCCGCGAGTGCACGTGTTGCACCCGTCGGTCGGATCCCACGGATCCGATGCAGGGCGGCTGCCGAACGGGTCGACATCCCGTGCGTCAGATCTCCTCTCTCGTGCTGTCGTCCAGGGCAAACGCCCCGGACGGCCACCACCTGATTGAAGGAGCTCCGCATCACCGATCCCCGTACCAACGACCGAATCCGCGTTCCCGAAGTCCGACTCGTCGGTCCGCAGGGTGAGCAGGTCGGCGTTGTCCCGATCGCCATGGCACTGCGTCTCGCGCAGGAAGCCGAACTGGATCTGGTCGAGGTCGCGCCGAACTCGAAGCCGCCCGTGGCCAAGATCATGGACTACGGCAAGTTCAAGTACGAGGCTGCTCAGAAGGCCAAGGAAGCCCGTCGCAACCAGGTGAACACGGACCTGAAAGAGGTCCGTTTCCGCCTGAAGATCGACGTGCACGACTACGAGACGAAGCGCAAGCGCGCCGAGGGGTTCCTCCTCGGCGGCGACAAGGTGAAGGCGATGATCCTCTTCCGTGGCCGCGAGCAGTCGCGTCCGGAGCAGGGTGTCCGTCTCCTCCAGAAGTTCGCGGAAGAGATCGCCGAGTTCGGTGTCGTCGAGTCGCGTCCGACCCAGGACGGTCGCAACATGACGATGATCATCGCCCCGCTCAAGAACAAGTCCGACGTCAAGGGCGAGCAGAACGCCAAGCGTGCTGCACAGAAGGCCGAGCGTCGTGCCACCGAGCACGCCGCGAAGGGCAAGGACGAGGCCGAGGCCGGTTCCACGTCCGAGGCAGCTGCGGAATCCACGGACGCCGCGGCCGAATAGGTCCCCGGACCGAACCCGCAACGACGCGGCCCCCCATCCATCCCACGGAAAGGCACCACCATGCCCAAGCAGAAGACCCACTCCGGGTCGAAGAAGCGCTTCAAGGTCACCGGTACCGGCAAGATCATGAAGCAGCAGGCCGGTATGCGTCACAACCTCGAGGTCAAGAGCTCCAAGCGCAAGGCCCGCCTGAACGAGGACCAGGTCCTCTCCAAGGGTGACGCGAAGAACGTCAAGAAGCTCCTCGGCCACTGAGCCCCCGGATCGTAAAGGAATAGTGCAATGGCACGAGTAAAGAGAGCGGTCAACGCCGCCAAGAAGCGCCGCGTCATCCTCGAACGCGCCGAGGGCTACCGCGGCCAGCGTTCGCGCCTGTACCGCAAGGCCAAGGAGCAGGTCACCCACTCCCTCGTCTACGCGTACCGCGACCGTCACGCGAAGAAGGGCGAGTTCCGTCGCCTGTGGATCCAGCGCATCAACGCTGCGTCCCGTGCGAACGGCCTGACCTACAACCGCCTCATCCAGGGTCTCAACCTGGCCGGCGTCGAGGTCGACCGTCGCATCCTCGCCGACCTCGCGGTGAACAACCCCGAGACCTTCACCGCGCTCGTCGAGACCGCGAAGAAGGCCCTCCCGGCCGACACCTCGGCCCCGAAGGCTGCGTAGTCAGTTCTTCTGCTCGCGAAACCCCCGCCGCACGGCGGGGGTTTCGTCGTTCCTAGACTTGGGTCGTGAGCGATCTCCTCGAGAACCCCCGTGCCGGACGCGTGAAGGCCGTTGCGGCCCTGGCCAAGAAGGACGTCCGGGCCGAGACCGGCCTGTTCCTGCTGGAAGGGCCCCAAGCCGTCCGCGAAGCGCTGGAGTACGCCCCGGAGCTCCTGCGCGAGCTCTACGTGACGCCGACCGCCGCAGCCCGCTACGGGCTGGACGACGCGCCGGTGGACACCTGGTTCGTGACCGAGCAGGTGCTCGACGCGATGGCCGACACGGTCACCCCGCAGGGCGTGGTGGCGGTGTGCCAGCAGTTCCCGACGTCGGTGAAGGACGTCTTCCCGGACCGCGCTGCGGCAGCCGCCGACCGGGAGGCCCGTGATGCGTCCGACGAGCAGGCCGCGTTGCCCGGACTGGTCGCCATCCTCGAAGAGGTGCGGGACCCGGGGAACGCCGGCACGATCATCCGGGCCGCCGACGCGGCCGGTGCCGACGCGGTGGTGCTGACCGGACGCTCGGTCGACCCGTACAACCCGAAGGTCGTCCGGTCGACGACCGGGTCCCTGTTCCACGTCCCGGTGTCCGTCGGCGTGACCCTGGCCGACACGATCGAGCGGGCGAAGGCCCTCGGCTACACGGTGCTCGCGGCGGACGTCTCCGGCGACGACCTGCCGGTGGTCCGCGCTGAGGGGATGCTCGACGGTCCGACCGCGTGGGTCTTCGGCAACGAGGCCCGCGGACTCACCGCCGACGACCTGGCGCTCGTCGACCGGGCCGTCAAGGTGCCGATCTACGGGCAGGCGGAGTCGATGAACCTCGCCACCGCTGCGTCGGTGTGCCTGTACGAGTCGGCCTTCGCGCTCCGGAGCTGACGCTCCTCCCTCCCCAGGCCGGTCGTCGGCGTCGGTCATCCACCGTCCGCTCGGTGCAGGTGGGTGGTATCCCGACGGCCGGTAGGCTTGGGTCTCGTGTCAGAACCTCTCGAGATCAGCGAATCGGCCGTCGCCGACGCGGTGGACGCGGCCCTCGCCGCCGTCCGTGCCACGACGACGGTCGCCGAACTGAAGCAGGCCAGGGCCGAGCACACCGGTGAGCAGTCACCGTTGGCGCGGATGAACGCATCGATGCGCAGTGTGCCGCCGGAGCAGAAGGCCGCGGCGGGCAAGCTCGTCGGGCAGGCCCGTGGGCGGGTGAACGCGGCGATCGCCGAGCAGGAATCCGTCCTCGCGGTGGCCGAGGAACACGCACGGCTCGAAGCCGAGCGCGTCGACGTCACCGCGTTGCCGGTCCACCGCGCCACCGGCTCCCGCCACCCGCTCTCGCTGCTGAACGAAGCCGTCGCCGACATCTTCGTCGGCATGGGGTGGGAAGTGGCAGAAGGCCCCGAGCTCGAGCACGAGTGGTTCAACTTCGACGCCCTGAACTTCGACCAGGACCACCCGGCCCGGGCCATGGCGGACACGATCTTCGTCGAGCCCGTCGACCGGCACCTGGTCATGCGCACCCACACCTCGCCGGTGCAGGTGCGGTCGCTCCTGTCGCGTGACCTCCCGCTGTACGTCATCGCGCCGGGTCGCGTCTACCGTGCCGACGAGCTCGACGCCACGCACCTGCCGGTCTTCACCCAGGTCGAGGGCATCGCGATCGACAAGGGCCTGACGATGGCGCACCTGCGCGGCACGCTCGAGCACTTCGCCCGGCAGATGTTCGGCGCCGAGGCGCAGATCCGGCTCCGCCCGAACTACTTCCCGTTCACCGAGCCCAGCGCCGAGATGGACGTCTGGCAGCCGAACGCCAAGGGTGGCGCGCGGTGGGTCGAGTGGGGTGGCTGCGGCATGGTGAACCCCAACGTCCTGCGTGCCGCCGGCATCGATCCCGACGAGTACCAGGGCTTCGCGTTCGGCATGGGCATCGAGCGGACGCTGCAGTTCCGCAACGGCCTGAACGACATGCGTGACTTCCTCGAGGGCGACATCCGCTTCTCGCAGCAGTTCGGAACGGTGGTCTGATGCGCGTCCCACTCCGTTGGCTCGGTGAGTCCGTCGACCTCCCCGAGGACGTCACCCTCGAGCACGTCCACGCGGCGCTCGTGTCGGTCGGCTTCGAGGAAGAGGACGTCCACACCTTCGACCTGACCGGCCCCATCGTGGTCGGTCGGGTCCTCGAGCGCGTCCCCGAGCCGCAGAAGAACGGCAAGACCATCAACTGGTGCCAGGTGGACGTCGGCGAAGCCGAGCCCCGCGGCATCGTCTGCGGCGCGCACAACTTCGACGTCGGCGACCTGGTCGTCGTCACGCTGCCCGGTGCGGTCCTGCCCGGGCCGTTCCCGATCGCCGCCCGCAAGACCTACGGGCACGTGTCCGACGGCATGATCGCCTCGGCCCGCGAGCTCGGGCTGGGCGACGAGCACGACGGCATCCTGCGCTTCGCCGACCTCGGCATGGACCCCACCGTCGGTGCCGACGCCATCGCGCTCCTCGGCCTCGACGACGCCGCGGTCGAGATCAACGTCACGCCGGACCGCGGCTACGTGCTCAGCATGCGCGGTGTCGCCCGTGAGTACGCGCACGCCACCGGAGCCAGCTTCCACGATCCCGTCGACCGCGTCGCGCCGCGTGCGGCCGAGGGCTTCCGGGTCACGATCGACGACCAGGCCCCGATCCGGGGTCGAGTCGGAGCGTCGACGTTCGTCACGCGCGTCGTGCGCGGGATCGACCCGGCCGCCAAGACACCGTCCTGGATGGTGTCGCGCCTGTCGCTGGCCGGGGTGCGCTCGATCTCCCTCCCCGTCGACATCACGAACTACGTCATGTTCGAGCTCGGCCAGCCGCTCCACGGCTACGACCTGCAGACCGTCGCGGGCGGCCTCGGCGTGCGCCGGGCGACCGCTGGCGAGACGCTCGAGACCCTCGACGGCACGGTCCGGAAGCTCGACCCCGAAGACCTCGTCATCACCGACGACGACGGTCCCGTCGGCCTCGCCGGCGTCATGGGCGGAGCCCGCACCGAGATCTCGGCGAGCACCACCGACGTCCTGATCGAGGCCGCCGGGTTCGACCAGGTCTCCATCGCCCGCACCGCTCGTCGCCACAAGCTCCCCAGTGAGGCATCCCGTCGCTTCGAGCGCGGGGTCGACCCGCAGGTGGCCGAGGCCGCGGCGAACCGTGCCGTCGAGTTCCTCGTCGAGCTCGCCGGCGGCACCGCTGACGCCCTCGGGTCGACGCTCGTCGACACCGAGCCGCGGGCGACCGTGACGATGCGGCTCTCGCGTCCGTCCGAACTCGTCGGCGTCGACTACACCGACGCCGAGGTCATCGACACGCTCCGTGCGATCGGCGCCACGGTCGAGGCCGACGGTGAGCAGCTCGCGGTCACTCCGCCCACCTGGCGTCCCGACCTGACCGACGACACCACCCTCGTCGAAGAGGTCGCGCGCATCGTCGGCTACGACCGGATCCCGAGCGTGCTGCCGGTCGCTCCGCCCGGCCGGGGCCTGACCCGGCACCAGCAGGCTCGTCGTCGGGTCGCCTCGGCGCTGGCCGCGGCGGGCCTGACCGAGGTCGTCACGGCACCGTTCGTGTCGGCGGCCACGCAGGACGCCTACCCGGGGATCGACCCGCAGGGCGGACCGAGCGTCGTGCTCGCGAACGCCCTGGACAGCGAGCAGAACCTCCTGCGCCGGAGCGGCGTCCCGGCCCTGGTCGACGCTGCCCGTCGCAACGTGTCGCGCGGGCTCGTCGACGTCGCGCTCTACGAGACGTCCCGGGTGTTCCTGCCGGTGACGGGCGTGACGCTCGGCACCGACGAGGTCCCGGCGGGCGCCGCCCGGCCCGACCGTGCAACGCTCGAGGCGCTGGACGCCTCGCTGCCCGCCCAGCCCTTCCACGTCGCCGCGCTGCTCACCGGCCACCGGGTCGTCAAGCAGCCCGGCACCACGGCGGAACCGTTCGGCATCGCCGACGCGATCGACGCTGCCCGCCAGGTCGCCTGGGCCGTCGGTGTGGAACTCACCGTCGCGCAGACGACCCACCCGTCCCTCCACCCGGGCCGGGCCGCGTCGCTGCTCGTCGACGGCACGGTCGTGGGCGTCGCCGGTGAGCTCCTGCCCGAACTGGCCGAGGCCGCCGTCCTGCCCCGGGTGGTGGCGGTCGTCGAGCTCGACCTCGACGCGCTGGTCGCCGCGGCCCCGGAACTCGTCGCGGTCGCGCCGATCGTCTCCTACCCGGCGGCCACGCAGGACCTCTCGCTCGTCGTCGATGCCAGCGTGCCGGCCGGTGACGTGCTGGATGCGGTGCGCTCTGGCGCCGGAGACCTGTTGGAGTATGCTCGGCTCGTGGATGACTACCGGGGCTCCGGCGTGGACGAGGGACAGAAGTCCCTGACGTTCGCCCTGCGCTTCCGTGCCACGGACCGCACGCTGACCGCTGCCGAGGCCACCGAGGCCCGTGACGGCGCTGTCCGACGTGCCGGCGAGCGATTCGGGGCGACCCTGCGCGACTGACCCACACGGGATCAGCACCGCCCGGGGTCGCCGCCTCCGACTCTCTCGACGACCAGTCCGACCAAAGGTGGAATCCCATGTCCGTATCCGTCGCCGTGGCGGGAGCCTCCGGCTACGCGGGTGGTGAGCTCCTGCGCGTGCTCTCCGCCCACCCCGAGTTCGAGGTCAGGACGGTGACGGCGTTCTCGAACGCCGGACAGCCCCTGATCGCGACCCAGCCGCACCTCCGTTCACTGTCGCACCTGACGCTGGCGGAGACGACGGCCGAGACGCTGCGCGGGCACGACGTGGTCTTCCTGGCGCTGCCGCACGGCCAGTCGGGTGCGATCACCGCGGAACTCGGCGACGACACGCTCGTCATCGACTGCGGCGCGGACCACCGGCTGACGGACCCGGCGGCGTGGGAGCGGTTCTACGGCGGTGACTACTTCGGCGCGTGGACCTACGGGCTGCCCGAGCTCCTGCTCGCGGCGCCCACCCCGGGTTCGGCCGATGAATGGCGCGAGGTCGACGACATCGCGTCGCAGGGCAAGCAGCGTTCTGCCCTGGTCGGCACGAAGCGCATCGCGGTCCCCGGCTGCAACGTCACCGCGGTGACGCTCGGCATCCAGCCGGGCATCCAGGCCGGCCTCGTCGAGTCCGACGACCTCGTCGCGGTGCTCAGCGTCGGCCCGAGTGGCGCCGGCAAGAAGCTGGCCACCACCTACCTGGCCTCCGAGATCATGGGGTCCGCCAGCGCCTACGCCGTCGGTGGCTCGCACCGGCACGTCCCCGAGATCCAGCAGAACCTGCAGCTCGCGGGGGCCGCCGACGTGACGATCTCGTTCACGCCGGTCCTGGTCCCGATGTCGCGGGGGATCCTGGCGACCACCACCGCGAAGCTCTCGCCCGGCGTCAGCGCACGCGACGTCCGACTCGCCTGGGAGCAGGCGTACGCCGACGAGCCCTTCGTCCACCTGCTGCCCGAGGGCGAGTTCCCCCGGGTCGCGGACACGATCGGTGCGAACACCGCGCTCGTCGGCATCGCCGTCGACGAGGCCGCCGGCCGCGTCGTCGCGGTGACCGCGCTCGACAACCTCGCCAAGGGCACGGCCGGCGCCGCCGTCCAGTCGGCGAACATCGCCCTCGGTCTCCCCGAGACCACGGGCCTCAGCGTGGACGGAGTCGCACCGTGACCGACGCAGGCACGACCACCCAGACCGAGCCGGGCCTCCAGGGCGTCACCGCGGCAGCGGGCTTCCGCGCCGCCGGTGTCACCGCAGGCCTCAAGACGAGCGGCAAGCCGGACGTGGCCCTCGTCGTCAACGACGGCCCCGACGCGGCCGTGGCCGCCGTCTTCACCAGCAACCGAGCCCAGGCGCACCCCGTGATCTGGTCCCGCCAGGTCGTCGGGGACGGCGTCGCCCGTGCCGTCGTCCTGAACTCCGGCGGCGCGAACTGCTTCACCGGCCCGTTCGGCTTCCAGACCACGCACCTGACGGCCGAGGCCGTGGGCGACGCCCTCGGGATCGGAGCCGGCGACGTCGTCGTCTGCTCCACCGGGCTCATCGGTGTCGGCGACCAGACCTTCCGCGACAACGTGCTCCGTGGCGTCGACCTGGCGAGCACTGCACTCAGCAGCGACGGCGGCCCGGACGCGGCGACCGCGATCATGACGACGGACACGAAGGCCAAGCAGTCCGTCGTGACCGAGGACGGCTGGACCGTCGGCGGCATGGCCAAGGGCGCCGGGATGCTCGCCCCGGGCCTCGCGACGATGCTCGTCGTCATCACGACCGACGCCGTGCAGACGCCGGACCAGCTCGACCAGGCGCTCCGTGCCGCCACCCGCATCACATTCGACCGGGTCGACTCCGACGGCTGCATGTCCACGAACGACACCGTCGTGCTGCTGTCGTCGGGTGCGAGCGGCGTGACGCCCGAGGTCGGTGACTTCCAGGAAGCCCTGACCGCGGTCTGCGCCGATCTGGCCCGTCAGCTGCAGCAGGACGCCGAGGGTGCAAGCCACGACATCGCGATCGAGGTCGTGCACGCCGCGACGGAGGACGACGCCGTGACCGTCGGTCGGAGCGTCGCCCGGAACAACCTGTTCAAGGCGGCCGTCTTCGGCAACGACCCGAACTGGGGCCGGGTGCTCGCAGCGATCGGCACCACCGACGCCGAGTTCGACCCGTACGCGGTGGACGTCAGCATGAACGGCGTCCGGGTCTGCCACGCGGGCGCACCCGACGAGCCGAGCGACTCCGTCGACCTGACCCCTCGTGACACCCACGTGCGCATCGACCTCGGTGTCGGCACGCACTCGGCCACGATCCTGACCAACGACCTCACGCACGACTACGTGCACGAGAACAGCGCGTACTCCAGCTGATGGCGGCGGACACGAACGGGGCCGGCACGCCCCTCACGAAGGAAGAAGAACACGAGTTCGCCGCGGTCAAGGCCGCGACGCTCATCGAGTCGCTGCCCTGGCTGAAGCGCTTCTCGGGCAAGGTCGTCGTGGTCAAGTTCGGCGGCAACGCCATGGTGAACGAGGACCTGAAGCGCGCCTTCGCCGAGGACATGGTCTACCTGCGCTACGCCGGTCTGCACCCCGTCGTCGTGCACGGCGGCGGCCCGCAGATCTCCGCGGCCCTCAAGGAACAGGGCATCGAGTCCGAGTTCCGCGGCGGCTACCGCGTCACGACGACCGAGGCGATCACCGTCGTCCGCGACGTCCTGGCCGGCGAGGTCAACCGCGAGATCGTCGACTTGGTGAACGAACACGGCGAGGGCCTGGCCGTCGGCGTGTTCGGCGACGGCGGCTCGCTGTTCACCGGCGAGAAGAAGGGCGTCGTCGTCGACGGGCAGGAGTACGACCTCGGCCACGTCGGGGACATCACCCACGTCGACCCGTCCGGTGTGCTCGCCGCGATCGAGGCAGGCCGGATCCCGGTCGTCTCGAGCATCGCGATCGACGACGCGCACCCCGACCAGGCACTCAACGTGAACGCGGACGCTGCGGCGGGTGCCCTGGCGATCGCGCTGCGGGCCTCGAAGCTCATGATGCTCACCGACGTCCCCGGCCTGTACCGCAACTGGCCCGACCGTGACTCGATCGTCGACCTCATCGCCGTCGACGAGCTCCGCGAACTCCTGCCGAGCCTCGAGTCGGGGATGATCCCGAAGATGACCGCGTGCCTCGACGCCGTGGTCGGCGGGGTCGGCGGTGCGACGATCATCGACGGCCGGATCCCGCACTCGATCCTGCTCGAGGTCTTCACCCTGCGGGGTGCGGGCACCGAGGTGATCCCGGACCCGAGCCGACGAACCGAGAACCAGATGACCCACGCCGAGATCGGCCGTCGCGTGGCGTCGCCGTCGATCGACAGCAGTACCGGCCAGCACGTGGCGGGTACGGACGAGAAGGGACACCAGCAGTGAGCACCGAGACGCAGACCGAGACCTGGAACGACCGGTTCGGGGCGTCGCTCATGCGATCCCTGACCCCGCCCAAGATCATGCTCGAGCGTGGCCAGGGCTGCCGCGTCTGGGACGTCGACGGCAACGAGTACCTCGACTTCCTCGCCGGCATCGCGGTGAACTCGCTCGGCCACGCGCACCCCGCCCTGGTGCAGGCGATCGCCGACCAGGCCGCGAAGCTCGTGCACGTGTCGAACTACTTCGCCACCCCGCCGCAGCTCGAACTCGCCGAGCGCCTCAAGCGCATCACCGGTGCGGGTGACGCGGGCCGCGTGTACTTCGGCAACTCCGGCGCCGAGGCGAACGAGGCCGCGTTCAAGCTGGCCCGCCTCAACAAGGGTGCGGACGGCACGAAGACCCGGATCCTCGCGCTCAAGCAGGGCTTCCACGGGCGCACGATGGGTGCCCTCGCGCTCACCGGCAAGCCCGCGCTGCAGCAGGACTTCCTGCCGATGATCCCGGGCGTCGAGCACATCGACACCTCGATCGAGGCGCTCGAAGCGTCCATCGACGACTCCGTCGCCGCCCTGATCCTCGAACCCATCAAGGGCGAGGCCGGCGTGGTCGACCTGCCCGAGGGCTTCCTGCTGGCGGCACGCCGACTGACCGCGGAGCACGGCGCACTGCTGATCCTCGACGAGATCCAGACGGGTGTCGGCCGGACCGGCAACTGGTTCGCGTTCCAGGGCCACGGGGTGACGCCGGACGCCATCACCGTCGCGAAGGGCATCGCCGGTGGCTTCCCCATCGGCGCCCTCGTCACGTTCGGCTGGGCGTCCGACCTGTTCTCGGCCGGCCAGCACGGGTCGACCTTCGGCGGCAACCCGCTCGGCACCCGCGTCGCCAACGCGGTGCTCGAGGAGATCGAGCGTGCGGAACTCGTCGCCGGCGCGGTGGTCAAGGGCGAGCGGATCCGTGACGGCATCCGCGCCATCGGTTCCCCGCTGGTGGAAGAGGTCCGTGGCACCGGCCTGCTCATCGGCGTCGGTCTGACCGGTCCGATCGGTCCGGCCGTCAACGCAGCCGCCCTCGAGCGTGGCCTCATCATCAACGCCCCCAACGAGTCGAGCCTGCGCATCGCGCCGCCGCTCATCGTGTCCGACGCCGAGATCGACGAGTTCCTGTCGATCCTCGCCCAGAGCCTCGCGGCCGTCGCCGCAGCGCAGGAGCCCACCGCATGACCCGCCACTTCCTCCGTGACGACGACCTGAGCCAGGCCGAGCAGTCCGCGATACTCGACATCGCCGACCGCATGAAGGCCGACCGCTGGGCGGAGAAGCCGCTGGCCGGTCCGCAGAGCGTCGCGGTGATCTTCGACAAGTCGTCGACCCGCACCCGGGTGTCCTTCCACGTCGGCATCTCCGACCTCGGCGGCAGCCCGCTGATCATCTCGACGGCGAACAGCCAGCTCGGCGGCAAGGAGACCCCGTCGGACACGGCCCGCGTGCTCGAGCGCATGGTGTCGGCGATCGTGTGGCGCACCTACGGTCAGGCCGGGCTCGAGGAGATGGCCGCCGGCACGACGGTCCCCGTCGTCAACGCGCTGTCCGACGACTTCCACCCCTGCCAGCTCCTCGCCGACCTGCTCACCATCCGTGAGCACCGCGGCGCCCTCGCCGGGCAGACCGTGGCGTTCATCGGTGACGGTGCGAGCAACATGGCGCAGTCGTACCTGCTCGCCGGGGCGACAGCGGGCATGCACGTCCGCGTCGCCGCCCCCGCCGAGTTCTCCCCGTCGGCGCAGGTCGTCACCGACGCCGAGGAACGCGCCGCCGTGACGGGCGGCTCCGTCCTCGTGGTGACCGACCCGGTGGCCGCGGTCGCGGGTGCCGACGTGGTCGTGACCGACACCTGGGTGTCGATGGGCAAGGAGTCCGAGAAGCAGTCGCGCCTCGACACCTTCGCGGGGTACCGCGTCGACGACGCGCTCATGGCGCACGCCGCCGACGACGCCGTCTTCATGCACTGCCTGCCGGCCGACCGTGGGTTCGAGGTGACCGCCGACGTCATCGACGGCCCCCGCAGCATCATCTGGGACGAGGCGGAGAACCGTCTGCACGCCCAGAAGGCGCTGCTGGCCTGGCTGCTCGCCAACGACTAGCCGACGGACCGATCACCAGTGGCTGACCGCGTCGTCCTCGCGTACTCCGGCGGTCTCGACACCTCCGTCGGGATCGGCTGGCTGCGCGACGCCACCGGCAAGGACGTCGTCGCGCTCGTGGTCGACGTCGGCCAGGGCGGCGAGGACCTCGAGGCGGTCCGGCAGCGTGCGCTCGACTGCGGCGCCGTCGAGTCGCTCGTCGTCGACGCCAAGGACGAGTTCGCCGACGAGTACATCGTGCCGGCGCTCCGGGCCAACGCGCTCTACCAGAAGCGGTACCCGCTCGTCTCGGCACTGAGCCGCCCGCTCATCGCGAAGCACCTCGCACTGACCGCGAAGCAACTCGGTGCCGACAGCGTCGCGCACGGCTCCACCGGCAAGGGCAACGAC
This sequence comes from Curtobacterium sp. MMLR14_002, assembly GCF_001864975.1. Taxonomy (NCBI): domain Bacteria; kingdom Bacillati; phylum Actinomycetota; class Actinomycetes; order Micrococcales; family Microbacteriaceae; genus Curtobacterium; species Curtobacterium sp. MMLR14_002. Next base: position 4,905 of record NZ_MJGT01000055.1, on the reverse strand, counting down.
CAGGTCCGCTTCGAGGCAGCCGTCGCGGCGATCGCACCGGACCTGCGGACAGTCGCCCCGGTGCGGGACCTCGCCCTCACCCGCGACCGCGCCATCGCCTACGCGGAGGAGCACCGGCTGCCGATCCAGCATTCGGAGCGGGAGCCGTGGTCGGTCGACCAGAACGTGTGGGGCCGAGCGGTCGAGACCGGGTTCCTCGAGGACCCGTGGACCGCTCCCGCAGACGACCTCTACGCGACCACGCAGGACCCGGCGCTCCCGCAGCAGGCCGACGAGGTCACGATCACCTTCGACCGCGGTGTCCCGGTCGCCCTCGACGGGCAGCGGTTCAGCGTGCTGCGCATGGTGCAGGAGCTCAACGCGGTCGCCGGCAAGCACGGCGTCGGGCGGATCGACGTCGTCGAGGACCGGGTGGTCGGCATCAAGTCGCGCGAGGTCTACGAGGCGCCGGCCGCGATCGCGCTCATCGCCGCGCACGAGGAGCTCGAGAGCCTCACCCTCGAGCGCGACGTCGCCCGGTTCAAACGCGGCGTCGAGTCCGAGTGGGCCGACCTGGTCTACGACGGCCTGTGGTTCGGCGGACTCAAGCGCAGCCTCGACGCGTTCGTCGAGCACACCCAGCAGCACGTCTCCGGCGACGTCCGGTTGCGGCTGCAGGGCGGGCGTGCCACCGTGACGGGTCGTCGGTCCGAGCAGAGCCTCTACGACTTCGACCTGGCGACGTCGGACACCGGCGATGCGTTCGACCAGTCCGTGTCCAGGGGGTTCATCGAGCTCTGGTCACTGCCCAGCAAGATCTCCGCCCGCCGCGACGCGGCGAACTGACCGACAGCAGCCCCGCACCGACCAACAGCCCCCGGCCCGACCCAGCACTGACGAAACGACGCAGGACGACATGACCGACGAGAAGACCGACGCCACCAACACCGGTGCCCTCTGGGGCGGCCGCTTCGCCGACGGCCCGAGTGCGGCCCTCGCCGCGCTCTCGAAGTCGACGCACTTCGACTGGCAGCTCGCGCCGTACGACATCGCGGGGTCCCGAGCCCATGCCCGAGCGCTGCACACCGCGGGCTACCTGACCGCCGACGAGCTCGAACGCATGCTCGCCGGCCTCGACCGGCTCGAAGCGGCGCACGCCGACGGCACACTGCAGCCCGACGACTCCGACGAGGACGTCCACGGCGCCCTGGAACGCCTGCTCATCGCCGACCTCGGTCCCGAACTCGGCGGCAAGCTCCGCGCGGGTCGCAGCCGCAACGACCAGATCGCCACCCTCGGACGCATGCACATGCTCGACCACGGGCGGCGCATCGGCCGACTCGTGATCGACCTCGTCGACGCGATCACCCAGCAGGCGACCGAGCACCCGGCCGCGATCATGCCGGGGCGCACGCACCTGCAGCACGCGCAGCCCGTGCTCCTGGCCCACCACCTGCTCGCGCACGCCTGGCCGCTCGTCCGCGACCTCGAGCGCCTCCGCGACTGGGCCGGCCGCGCGAGCGTCAGCCCGTACGGTGCCGGTGCGCTGGCAGGGAGTTCGCTCGGCCTCGACCCCGCCGCGATCGCCGCGGAGCTCGGCTTCGACCGTCCGGCGGACAACTCGATCGACGCCACGGCAGCCCGTGACGTCGTCGCCGAGTTCGCGTTCGTCCTCGCGCAGATCGGCATCGACGTCTCGCGCCTGTCGGAAGAGGTCATCCTCTGGAACACGAAGGAGTTCGGTTTCGTCCGGCTCCACGACGCCTTCTCGACCGGCTCGAGCATCATGCCGCAGAAGAAGAACCCGGACATCGCCGAGCTCGCCCGGGGCAAGTCGGGGCGCCTGATCGGCAACCTGACCGGGCTCCTCGCGACCCTCAAGGGACTGCCGCTGGCCTACAACCGCGACCTGCAGGAGGACAAGGAGCCGGTCTTCGACTCCGTCGCCACGCTCGAGGTCCTGCTGCCCGCGTTCACCGGCATGATCGCGACCCTGACCTTCGACACCGACCGGATGGCCGAGCTCGCGCCGCAGGGCTTCTCGCTCGCGACGGACGTCGCCGAGTGGCTGGTCCGCCAGGGGGTCCCGTTCCGGGATGCGCACGAGGTCTCCGGCGCACTCGTCCGGTACTGCGAGGAGCGCGGCATCGAGCTCGACGAACCGACCGACGACGAGTACCGGTCGGTGTCCGAGCACCTCACGCCCGACGTCCGTGCCGTCCTGACGATCGAGGGCAGCGTCGCATCGCGCTCCGGCGTCGGGGGCACCGCGCCCGACCGGGTCGCCGAGCAGCTCGCGTCCGTCACCCGCCGCGTCCGCGACCTGGCCGAGGGCGCACCCTTCTCGCGATGACCGAGGGGATCGCCGCGCTGCTCGCCGAGCCTGCCCCGATCGCCGCACCGGCCCTGCTCGGTGCGACGATCGCTGGGCGCGGCGTGGCGCTCCGCATCACCGAGGTCGAGGCCTACTCCGGCCCCACCGATCCCGGATCACACGGTCACCGGGGGATGACGGAGCGCAACCGCCACCTGTTCGGGCCGCCCGGCACGCTCTACGCCTACCGCTCGTACGGCATCCACACCTGCGTCAACGTCGTGAGCGGGCCGGCCGGCACCTCGTCGGGCTCCCTGCTGCGCGGTGCGCAGGTCGTCGAGGGACTCGACGTCGCGCGGGCGCGTCGCGGGTCGAAGGTCGCGGACGTCGCCCTGGCACGCGGGCCCGGCAACCTCGGTGGTGCGCTCGGAGCGGTCCTCGGGCAGGATGACGGCACGTCGCTCCTCGACGGGTCCGGCCCGTTCGTGCTCACCCTGGCACCCGGCCTGGAGGCCCGGCTCGCCTCCGCCGGACCGGCCCACGTGATCGACGAGCTCCTGTCCGAGACCCTGGCCGGTCCGCCCGCGGGCGCTGCGGTCCCGCGGATCTCCCGCGGGCCGCGCACCGGCGTCGGCGGCATCGCCGGCGGGGCGCGGTACCCCTGGCGCTTCTGGCTGACGGGTGACCCCACGGTCTCGACGTACCGGCGGCACAAGGGCGCCCTCGACTCGTGAACCCGGCCACGGGCCTCCCGGCCGCCGCGCCTGCCGGACGTCCGTCGCCGCTACGATGGCGGGGTGTCCAGTGATACCGCTCAAGACGTCCTGACGCGCCAGCAGAACGACCCCGCCTTCGACTCGGTGTGGGACGAACTGCAGTGGCGCGGTCTGGTGCAGGTCTCGACCGACGAGACCGCGCTGCAAGAGGCCCTCGACGGTGAGCCGATCACGTACTACTGCGGGTTCGACCCGACCGCGCCGTCACTGCACTGCGGCAACCTCCTGCAGCTCCTGACCATGCGGCGGCTGCAGCTCGCGGGGCACAAGCCGCTCGCGTTGGTGGGTGGTTCGACCGGTCTCATCGGCGATCCGCGTCCCACGGCCGAGCGCACGCTGAACACGCCGGAGACCGTAGCGGAGTGGGTGTCCCGGCTGCAGACCCAGGTGTCCCGGTTCCTCAGTCCGGACGGCGACAACGGCGTCCGGCTGGTCAACAACCTCGACTGGACCGCCCCGTTGTCCGCGATCGACTTCCTGCGCGACGTCGGCAAGTACTTCCGCGTCAACTCGATGCTCAAGAAGGACGCGGTGGCCGCGCGCCTGAACTCCGATGCGGGGATCAGCTACACCGAGTTCAGCTACCAGATCCTCCAGGGGCTCGACTACCGCGAACTCTGGCGGCAGTACGGGTGCACGCTGCAGACCGGTGGCTCGGATCAGTGGGGCAACCTGACCTCGGGCACGGAGCTCGTCCGTCGTGCCGAAGGTGCCACGGTGCACGCCCTCGGGACCCCGCTCATCACGAACTCCGATGGCACGAAGTTCGGCAAGAGCGAGGGCAACGCGATCTGGCTCGACGCCGAGATGACCTCGCCCTACGCCATGTACCAGTTCTGGCTCAACACGACGGACGCCGACGTGATCGCCCGGCTGCGGCAGTTCACGTTCCTGACGCGTGCCGAGATCGAACGACTCGAGCAGGCCGTCGCCGACGAGCCCTTCCGACGAGAGGCCCAGCGGACCCTGGCCTTCGAGGTCACCTCGATCGTGCACGGAGTGGCGGCGACCCAGGCGGCGATCGATGCCGCGGCCGCGCTGTTCGGCAACGGTGACCTCGGTGCACTCGACCCGGAGACCCTGCGGTCGGCGATCGCCGCGCTGCCGGGGTCGGTCACGCTCGACTCCGGAGCGGACGTTGCACGGGCACTCGTGGAGACCGGACTCGTGAAGTCCCTCGGCGAGGCCCGCCGCGCGATCGACCAGGGCGGCGTCTCCGTGAACAACGTCCGAGCCGAGGACGCCGCCGCACCGCTGTCCGACCTCGCCCTGCCCGGGGGAGTGCTCGTCCTCCGTCGTGGCAAGAAGACCCTCGCCGGAGTGACGCTCGCCTGATCCCGGTTGCTCGACCCCCTGCGATGCCCGGTTCCCCTGTGGAACCGGGCATCGCTGCGTCCGGGCGACGTGTGTTGCACAACGCGACACGCCCGGGATGGGAGCTGGCTTGGCGCACTCGCTCAGGGCTGCGTATAGTTCTTACTCGTCACCCCAAAGGTGCGGCGGAGCGGCTGGAGCGAAAGCCCAGAGCACGTCGGCCCTCAAGCGGGACCATCCTCCACTGAAGTTCAGATCGGGCCTTGCGCCGGATCGCTTCGACGCCTAGGATGACAAGCCCACCGGTTCTCTCCCCTCGGGATGAGCCACTGGACCTCCGGGTCCGACGAACAACCGGTGGCAAGCCAAGAACACAAGCCTTGTGGCTGAAGCTCGAACTCGAGCCGAGGAGCAAGTGCGTCTGGTCCTTGAGAACTCAACAGCGTGCACATTGTCAATGCCAATTTATTGATTGACCTCGTGCCTGGTCGGCTTGCTGACCGGGTCATGAAGCAATTCCTT
>NZ_MJGT01000054.1:2832-5838 GCF_001864975.1 Curtobacterium sp. MMLR14_002 | reverse complement strand
GTGCACGGAAATCAGTGTGTTATCAAGTCTTCGGCTTATTAGTACCGGTCAGCTCCACGGGTCGTTAGTCCCCGCTTCCACATCCGGCCTATCAACCCAGTAGTCTGCTGGGAGCCTCTCACACTCAAGGTGCATGGAAATCTCATCTCGAAGACGGCTTCCCGCTTAGATGCTTTCAGCGGTTATCCGGTCCGAACGTAGCTAATCAGCGGTGCCCTTGGCAGAACAACTGACACACCAGAGGTTCGTCCATCCCGGTCCTCTCGTACTAGGGATAGATCTTCTCAAATTTCCAACGCGCGCAGCGGATAGGGACCGAACTGTCTCACGACGTTCTAAACCCAGCTCGCGTACCGCTTTAATGGGCGAACAGCCCAACCCTTGGGACCTACTCCAGCCCCAGGATGCGACGAGCCGACATCGAGGTGCCAAACCATGCCGTCGATATGGACTCTTGGGCAAGATCAGCCTGTTATCCCCGAGGTACCTTTTATCCGTTGAGCGACAGCGCTTCCACAAGCCACTGCCGGATCACTAGTCCCGACTTTCGTCCCTGCTCGACCTGTCAGTCTCACAGTCAAGCTCCCTTGTGCACTTACACTCGCCACCTGATTGCCAACCAGGTTGAGGGAACCTTTGGGCGCCTCCGTTACTCTTTGGGAGGCAACCGCCCCAGTTAAACTACCCATCAGGCACTGTCCATGAACCCGATCAGGGTCCTACGTTAGACATCCAAAGTGACCAGAGTGGTATTTCAACAATGACTCCACGAACACTAGCGTGCCCGCTTCACAGTCTCCCACCTATCCTACACAAGCCACTCCGAACACCAATACCAAACTGTAGTAAAGGTCACGGGGTCTTTCCGTCCTGCTGCGCGTAACGAGCATCTTTACTCGTAGTGCAATTTCGCCGAGTTCGCGGTTGAGACAGCTGGGAAGTCGTTACGCCATTCGTGCAGGTCGGAACTTACCCGACAAGGAATTTCGCTACCTTAGGATGGTTATAGTTACCACCGCCGTTTACTGGGGCTTAAATTCAGAGCTTCGCCCAAAGGCTAACCCTTCCTCTTAACCTTCCAGCACCGGGCAGGCGTCAGTCCGTATACATCGTCTTGCGACTTCGCACGGACCTGTGTTTTTAGTAAACAGTCGCTTCCCACTGGTCTCTGCGGCCTTCAACGCTCACGGAGTAAATCCGGTCACGTGTCCGGCCCCCCTTCTCCCGAAGTTACGGGGGCATTTTGCCGAGTTCCTTAACCACGATTCTCTCGATCTCCTTGGTATTCTCTACCTGACCACCTGAGTCGGTTTCGGGTACGGGCGGCTGCAACCTCGCGTCGATGCTTTTCTCGGCAGCATAGGATCACTGATTTCCCCTTACGGGTACGCGTCGGATCTCAGGCGTACAGACGACGGATTTGCCTATCGTCAGCCCTACATCCTTACACCAGGTTCACCTTACGGATACCATCGCCTGGCTCAGCTACCTTCCTGCGTCACACCTGTTCATACGCTAACCGCACCAGCATGGGGTCGAGCGTTAGACCGGCCACCATCACCCCGAAGGGATCCGGTTGTACCGGGTTAGGACTCTTAGCACCACTGGATTAGCTTGGGCGGTTGTTCGCCGGTACGGGAATATCAACCCGTTGTCCATCGACTACGCCTGTCGGCCTCGCCTTAGGTCCCGACTTACCCAGGGCGGATTAACCTGGCCCTGGAACCCTTGGTCTTTCGGAGGACGGGTTTCTCACCCGTCTTTCGCTACTCATGCCTGCATTCTCACTCGTGTAGCGTCCACGGCTGGATCACTCCGCCGCTTCACTCGCCACACGACGCTCTCCTACCACTCCGCACGACTGAACCACGAAGGCTTGTCTATAGTGCGAAATCTACAACTTCGGTGGTGTGCTTGAGCCCCGTTACATTGTCGGCGCGGAATCACTTGACCAGTGAGCTATTACGCACTCTTTCAAGGGTGGCTGCTTCTAAGCCAACCTCCTGGTTGTCTGTGCAACTCCACATCCTTTCCCACTTAGCACACGCTTAGGGACCTTAGTTGGTAGTCTGGGTTGTTTCCCTCTCGACGATGAAGCTTATCCCCCACCGTCTCACTGCTGCGCTCTCACTCACCGGCATTCGGAGTTTGGCTGACGTCAGTAACCTGTTGAGGCCCATCGGCCATCCAGTAGCTCTACCTCCGGCGAGAAACACGCAACGCTGCACCTAAATGCATTTCGGAGAGAACCAGCTATCACGAAGTTTGATTGGCCTTTCACCCCTATCCACAGCTCATCCCCTCCATTTTCAACTGAAGTGGGTTCGGTCCTCCACGACGTCTTACCGTCGCTTCAACCTGGCCATGGATAGATCACTTCGCTTCGGGTCTAGAACATGCGACTCAAACGCCCTATTCAGACTCGCTTTCGCTACGGCTGCCCCTCACGGGTTAACCTCGCCACATATCACTAACTCGCAGGCTCATTCTTCAAAAGGCACGCCGTCACCCCTACTAAGGAGGCTCCGACGGTTTGTAAGCAAACGGTTTCAGGTACTATTTCACTCCCCTCCCGGGGTACTTTTCACCTTTCCCTCACGGTACTTGTCCGCTATCGGTCATCTGGGAGTATTTAGGCTTATCAGGTGGTCCTGACAGATTCACACGGGATTTCTCGGGCCCCGTGCTACTTGGGATACACATCCGGCCATAACACCATTTCGTCTACGGGGCTGGCACCCACTACGGCCCGGCTTTCAAACCGGTTCGACTATGATGCGCTGTAACCGTCCCAGTCCGGCAGAACTGAGTGACGTGTCCCACAACCCCGACCATGCAACGCCCGCCGGCTATCACACATGATCGGTTTAGCCTCATCCGCTTTCGCTCGCCACTACTCACGGAATCACATGTTGTTTTCTCTTCCTGTGGGTACTGAGATGTTTCACTTCCCCACGTTCCCTCTACCCGCCCTATATATTCAGGCGGGAGTCACCAGGTCGCAAA
>NZ_MJGT01000054.1:0-2019 GCF_001864975.1 Curtobacterium sp. MMLR14_002 | reverse complement strand
AGCAGCCCGAAGGCTGATCATGGATGACGCGAATCAAAGATGCTCGCGTCCACTGTGTAGTTCTCAACATACGATCGGCACCAGCACTCCCCCACCACAACGGTAGGTTCACCCTGGCCCGACGAAGGACCCGTAGGCCCAACCCCCACCACCACTCACGTGACAGTAGGAAGCCTGGTCCCTCAGGACCCAACAACGTGCACCAGCCAGCAGCTCCACCCACGACCCGTCCCAACCCTGCAAGCAGAGCGTACTGAGGTCGGAAGCATCACTCCCAACTGCACTGTCAATGTTCCACCCATGAGCTACCCGTCGGACACGTTCGGTCCGAAACAGGCGCCTGGACCAGCAACCAACCACCCCTAATGGGCGACCAGCACTGACCAGATGCTCCTTAGAAAGGAGGTGATCCAGCCGCACCTTCCGGTACGGCTACCTTGTTACGACTTAGTCCTAATCACCGATCCCACCTTCGACGGCTCCTTCCACAAGGGTTAGGCCACCGGCTTCGGGTGTTACCGACTTTCATGACTTGACGGGCGGTGTGTACAAGGCCCGGGAACGTATTCACCGCAGCGTTGCTGATCTGCGATTACTAGCGACTCCGACTTCATGAGGTCGAGTTGCAGACCTCAATCCGAACTGAGACCGGCTTTTTGGGATTCGCTCCACCTTACGGTATCGCAGCCCTTTGTACCGGCCATTGTAGCATGCGTGAAGCCCAAGACATAAGGGGCATGATGATTTGACGTCATCCCCACCTTCCTCCGAGTTGACCCCGGCAGTCTCCTATGAGTCCCCGGCATAACCCGCTGGCAACATAGAACGAGGGTTGCGCTCGTTGCGGGACTTAACCCAACATCTCACGACACGAGCTGACGACAACCATGCACCACCTGTACACCGACCACAAGGGGGCGACCATCTCTGGCCGTTTCCGGTGTATGTCAAGCCTTGGTAAGGTTCTTCGCGTTGCATCGAATTAATCCGCATGCTCCGCCGCTTGTGCGGGCCCCCGTCAATTCCTTTGAGTTTTAGCCTTGCGGCCGTACTCCCCAGGCGGGGCGCTTAATGCGTTAGCTACGACACAGAAACCGTGGAAAGGTCCCTACATCTAGCGCCCAACGTTTACGGCATGGACTACCAGGGTATCTAATCCTGTTCGCTCCCCATGCTTTCGCTCCTCAGCGTCAGTTACGGCCCAGAGATCTGCCTTCGCCATCGGTGTTCCTCCTGATATCTGCGCATTCCACCGCTACACCAGGAATTCCAATCTCCCCTACCGCACTCTAGTCTGCCCGTACCCACTGCAAGCCCGAGGTTGAGCCTCGGGATTTCACAGCAGACGCGACAAACCGCCTACGAGCTCTTTACGCCCAATAATTCCGGACAACGCTTGCACCCTACGTATTACCGCGGCTGCTGGCACGTAGTTAGCCGGTGCTTTTTCTGCAGGTACCGTCACTTTCGCTTCTTCCCTACTAAAAGAGGTTTACAACCCGAAGGCCGTCATCCCTCACGCGGCGTTGCTGCATCAGGCTTTCGCCCATTGTGCAATATTCCCCACTGCTGCCTCCCGTAGGAGTCTGGGCCGTGTCTCAGTCCCAGTGTGGCCGGTCACCCTCTCAGGCCGGCTACCCGTCGTCGCCTTGGTGAGCCATTACCTCACCAACAAGCTGATAGGCCGCGAGTCCATCCCCAACCAAAAAATCTTTCCACCACCAGACCATGCGGCCAGTGATCATATCCAGTATTAGACGTCGTTTCCAACGCTTATCCCAGAGTCAGGGGCAGGTTACTCACGTGTTACTCACCCGTTCGCCACTAATCCACCCAGCAAGCTGGGCATCATCGTTCGACTTGCATGTGTTAAGCACGCCGCCAGCGTTCGTCCTGAGCCAGGATCAAACTCTCCGTAAAAAAATACAGACCCAACACCCGAAGGCATCAGACCGAGTTGATTCTGACTGTTGACTGTCTACTGACAATCTTCAATCCAAAAGGAATTGCTTCATGACC
>NZ_MJGT01000053.1:0-15809 GCF_001864975.1 Curtobacterium sp. MMLR14_002 | reverse complement strand
GTCCGGGGCGACTTCGGTTGCGCAGGGTTCTAGAGCGTCGGGTCGACCGTCGGGGCCGTGGTGGCCTCGGCCTCGTTCGTGTGCTTCGCCTTGCGGGCGTTGCGCAGGTAGGTCAGCGCCATCGGCACGACGGTCACGACGACCGCGGCGAGCAGGATGATGTCGATGTACTCGCGGACGATGTGCGCCACGAACGGGATGTGCCCGATGAAGTACCCGAGGAACGTTACGCCGACGCCCCAGACCACGGCGCCGATCGCGTTGTAGAGCGAGTACTTCTTGTAGTCCATCCGGCCGACGCCCGCGGCGATCGGGGCGAAGGTGCGGACGACCGGCACGAAGCGCGCCAGGATCACGGCGAGCGGGCCGAAGCGGTGGAAGAACGCGTTGGTGCGCTCGACGTTCGCCTTCGAGAAGAGCCCGCTGTCCTTCCGCTCGAAGATCGGGGGCCCGGCCTTCTTGCCGATGTAGTACCCGAGCTCGCCGCCGAGGAACGCGGCGGCGCCGATCATCAGCGCCGCGACCCAGATCGGGATGCCGCCGATCTCGCCACCGCGGTCGAAGGCGAACAGGCCGGTGATGACCAGCAGGCTGTCGCCCGGGAAGATGAAGCCGATGAGCAGACCGGTCTCGGCGAACACGATCGCGCAGACCACGAGCACGGCGATGGCCCCGAAGTGGTCGAGGATGTACTGCGGATCGAGCCACGGGATCAGGGCGAGTGCGACGGAGTGCATGGTTCTTCCGGTCGTGGAGCGGGAGTCACGGGGAGGACTCCCGCGGGATGAGGGTACCGCCCGGAAGTGACCGGGCCATCCCTCGCAGGGTTGACCTGCACGAGGCGTGCGGATGACCGCAACGGTGCGCCAGGACGGACTCGGTGCGGAAGGAGGGACTCGAACCCTCACGCCTGGGGCACAGGAACCTAAATCCTGCGTGTCTACCGATTCCACCACTCCCGCGAGCAGCGGCAGTCTACCGAGCGCGGGGTGCGGGGCGGACGTGCGCCGGGCCTCCAGGCCGTGGGACGCACCGTGCGCGGTCCGCGACTCGGTGCGAGCTCGGCGGCTGGGTGCGGCGCTGTGGGTGTGCACGGTGCGGTCAACCGCGCACGGAGCGGAGGAGCGCGCACGGTGCGCCAGCGCGGCAGCGCGTCAGCGCAGCGGGCGCGGCAGGTACCGGGGCACGTACCGGAGCAGGATGCCCGCGCCGACCAGGCCGAGCACGCCCATCACCCCGCTCGCGACGGCGATGGACGCGACGGCGGTCACGCCGGAGATGAGGAGCGGTGCGGCCGCCGACCCGAAGTCGCCGGTGAACCGCCACGCCCCCAGGAACGGTGCCGGGGCGTCGCGCGGGGCGAGGTCCGCGCCCAGCGTCATGAGGATGCCGGAACCGACCCCGTTCGCCAGGGACATGCCCATCGCGATCGCGACGAACCAGCCGACCCGGGCGTCCAGGTGGCCGCTCCAGGCGAGCAGGAAGTAGCTGATGCTCAGGCCGAGCATGCAGGGCAGGGCGCTCGCCAGCCGTCCCCACCGGTCCATGATCTGCCCGCTCGTGTAGAACAGCGCGAAGTCGACGGCTCCGGCGATGCCGATCACGAGGGCCGCGGTCGAGTCGTCGAGACCGACGCTCACCGCCCAGAGCGGCAGGATCACCTGCCGTCCGGCGCGCATCGCACCGATCAGGCCGGCGCCGCTGCCGAGCCGCAGCAGGACCGCCGCGTTCGCGCGGATGGTGCGGAAGAGGCCCTGCGCCTCCTGCTGGACGAACTGCGCGCCGGTGTCGGCGGGCGGTTCGGTCGCGTGGTCGCTCGCGTCCGTCGCGTGGTCGGCCGACGGCCGGGAGGCCCGTGGCGGCAACCGCAGGCCGCGTGTGCCCGTCGCGGGGTCGCGCAGCACCAGGAGCACGGTCGCGGCCGCCAGGCAGCAGACGACGTGGATCCAGAAGGCACTGCTGGTGGTGCCGGTCAGGTGGATGACGCCGGCGGCGATGAACGGGCCGACGAAGTAGCCGAAGCGGAAGACGCCGCCGAGGCTCGACAGCGCCCGGGCCCGGATCCGCAGGGGGATCGCGGTGGTCATGTAGGCGTGCCGGGCGAGGGCGAACACCGCGGTGGAGACGCCGACCAGGAACACCCCGAGCGCCAGGACCCAGGCGTTCGCGGCCGTCGTGGCGACCACGAGCCCGACCACCGACACCAGCGCGGCGCCGATCATGGCGTTCCGCTCGCCGATGCGGGCGACGACGATGCCGGACGGGACGTCGCCGATGAGCTCCCCGACCAGGATGAGCGAGGCGACGAAGCCCGCGAACGCCAGGCTGGCACCGAGCGAGTCGGCCGCGATCGGGATGATCGGGATGATCGCGCCCTCGCCGATCGCGAAGAGCGCAGCGGGCAGGAACCCGGACAGCAGGACGGACCGGAAGTCGAATGAGTCGTTCCCCGTCGTGGCCATCGCCCGACCAACGGTACGCCAGCGGTACCGCTTCGTCGGCGGGTTACCCTGGACGCATGCGTGTTCTTGCGGCGATGAGCGGTGGTGTCGACTCGGCGGTGGCCGCAGCCCGGGCGGTCGACGCCGGCCACGACGTGGTGGGTGTGCACCTGGCCCTGAGCCGGATGCCCGGCACCCTGCGCACCGGCAGCCGCGGGTGCTGCACCATCGAGGACTCGATGGACGCCCAGCGCGCCGCGTCGGCCCTCGGGATCCCGTACTACGTGTGGGACTTCTCGGCCCGGTTCAAGGAGGACGTCGTCGACGACTTCGTGGCCGAGTACCAGGCCGGCCGCACCCCGAACCCCTGCATGCGCTGCAACGAGCGGATCAAGTTCGCGGCGCTGCTCGAGAAGGCACTCGCCCTGGGGTTCGACGCCGTCGCGACCGGGCACTACGCCTCGATCGTCACCGGTCCGGACGGCTCCCGCGAGCTGCACCGGTCGGCCGCGTGGGCGAAGGACCAGTCGTACGTGCTCGGGGTCCTGACCGCCGAGCAGCTGCAGCACGCGATGTTCCCGCTCGGAGCCACCCCGTCGAAGGACGAGGTCCGGGCAGAGGCCGCCGAGCGCGGGCTGACGGTCGCCCAGAAGCCGGACTCCTACGACATCTGCTTCATCCCGGACGGCGACACCCGCGGCTGGCTGGCGGACCGCGTCGGCACCGCCCCCGGCGAGGTCGTCGAGCGCGACGGCACGGTCGTCGGCTCGCACGAGGGCGCCACCGGCTACACCGTCGGACAGCGCCGCGGCCTGGCCCTCGGTCGCCCGGCACCGGACGGCAAGCCCCGGTTCGTGCTCGAGATCCGCCCGAAGGACAACACCGTCGTCGTCGGCCCGAAGGAGGCCCTCGCCGTCACCTCGATGTCCGGCTCGCGGTTCACCTGGGCGGGCACGGCCCCGGCCGACCCCGCGACGCCGTTCGCCTGCGACGTGCAGATCCGCGCGCACGCCGACCCGGTGCCCGCGACGGCCCGCGTGCAGGACGACGTGCTCGTGATCGACGTCGACGAGCCGCTGCACGGGGTCGCTCCCGGGCAGACGGCCGTGGTCTACGTCGGCACGCGGGTGCTCGGCCAGTGCACGATCGACACCACGGTCAGCGCCGTCCCCGTCGACGCCTGACCCCGCCGCTCCCGGGGCACACGCTCGCTGCACGCCGCGTCGGTGGTGCACGGTAGAACTGATGCCATGAGCGAGACCGACGCGACGTTCGAGACCATCGACCCCGACGGCCTCGACGCCGCCCAGGCCGCGCGCGAGGTCGACCGGTTGCGCGCCCGCGTCAACGAACTGCGCCACGACTACTACGAGGGCAACGCCTCGCCCCTGTCGGACGCCGACTACGACGCCCTGGTGCACCGCCTCGACGCGATCGAACGGCGGTTCCCGGAACTCCTGACGCCCGACAGCCCGACGCAGACCGTGGGTGGGCAGGCGCAGACGACGCAGTTCGCGCCGGTCGAGCACGCCGAGCGCATGCTCTCGCTCGACAACGTGTTCAGCCCCGACGAGCTCACCGAGTGGGCCCTCAAGGTGCAGCGCGACGCCGGCGCCGAGCGAGTGCGGTTCCTGACCGAGCTGAAGATCGACGGCCTGGCGATCAACCTGCGGTACGAGCACGGTCGGCTCGTCTCCGCCGCCACCCGCGGTGACGGTGTGGTCGGCGAGGACGTCACCGGCAACGTCCGCACGATGGGCACGATCCCGGACCGCCTGTCCGGCACCGGTCACCCGCCCCTGGTCGAGGTCCGGGGCGAGATCTTCTTCCCGGTCGCCGAGTTCGACGAGCTCAACGCCAACCAGCGCGAGGCTGGGGAGCGCGTGTTCGCCAACCCGCGCAACGCTGCCGCCGGGTCCCTCCGCCAGAAGGAAGAGGGCAAGTCCGAGGCGAAGCGGGCACTGATGGTCGACCGGCTGCGGCGTCTGCGGATGCTCGTGCACGGCATCGGCGCGTGGCCCGTCCGTGAACTCGAGCAGGGCACCGACGTCCGCAGCCAGTCCGAGGTGTACGAGCTGCTGCAGACCTGGGGCCTGCCGACGAGCAGCCACTACCGGGTGTTCGACACCATCGACGAGGTCAACGGCTTCGTCCGGACCACGGGGGAGCGCCGCTCGTCGGTCGAGCACCAGATCGACGGCGTCGTCGTGAAGGTCGACGACCTGGCCCTGCACGAGGAACTCGGGTCGACGTCGCGGGCGCCGCGGTGGGCGATCGCGTACAAGTACCCGCCGGAAGAAGTGCACACGACGCTCACCGACATCGTGGTCAGCGTCGGCCGCACCGGCCGTGCCACCCCGTTCGCGGTGATGGCCCCGGCCGAGGTCGCCGGGTCCGTCGTCCGCCAGGCCACGCTGCACAACCAGCAGGTCGTCAAGGCGAAGGGCGTGCTGATCGGCGACACGGTCGTGCTGCGGAAGGCCGGCGACGTGATCCCCGAGGTGCTCGGTCCGGTGGTCGAGCTCCGTGACGGTTCCGAGCGCGAGTTCGTGATGCCGACGAACTGCCCCGAGTGCGGCACCGAGCTCGCCCCCGCGAAGGAAGGCGACATCGACCTGCGCTGTCCGAACGCGAAGAGCTGCCCGGCGCAGGTGCGCGGTCGGGTCGAGCACATCGCCTCGCGCGGGTCGCTCGACATCGAGGGGCTCGGCGAGGTCGCGGCCGCGGCGCTCACGCAGCCCCTCCGCCCGGAGACCCCGCCGCTCGTCACCGAGGCCGGCCTGTTCGACCTGACGATGCAGGACATCGTCCCGATCGAGGTCATCGTCCGCGACGCCGAGACCGGCATGGAGAAGGTCGACGACGACGGCACCCCGAAGCGCGTCACGCCGTTCAGTCGGGCGCGCAAGAAGACCGACCCGCCGTTCGACCCCGAGGCGCGGGGCGCCGACTACACCGGTGAGCCGAGCCGCTACCCGTCGAAGAACGCGTTCGAGATGCTCGCGAACATCGACGCGGCGAAGACGAAGCCCCTGTGGCGGATCCTGGTCGGCCTGAGCATCCGCCACGTCGGACCCGTCGCCGCCCGGGCCCTGGCGAACCACTTCGGGTCCCTCGACGCGATCCGGTCGGCATCGCGCGAGGACCTCGCCGCCGTCGACGGGGTCGGCGGGATCATCGCCGACGCCCTGCTCGCCTGGTTCGACGTCGACTGGCACCGCGAGATCATCGACCGCTGGACCACGGCCGGCGTGCAGTTCACCACCCCGGGCCACCCCGGCCCGGGCAGCGCCGACGTCGAGGGCGGCGTGCTGAGCGGCGTCACCGTCGTCGCGACCGGGTCACTCGAGGGCTACACGCGCGAAGGTGCACAGGAGGCGATCATCACCGCCGGTGGCAAGGCGGCCTCGAGCGTGAGCAAGAAGACCGACTTCGTGGCGGCCGGTCCGGGTGCCGGTTCGAAGCTCACGAAGGCCGAGCAGCTGGGCGTCCGGATCATCGACGCCGAGCAGTTCCACCTGCTCGTGACCGAGGGGCCCGCGGCGCTCGCCGAACCGGAAGCGCCCACGACCGAGGACTGAGGACTGAGGACCGACCGGGGCGCGCAGCACGCCCGGTCGCATCCGCTGAGCGCGGCGCGCCGTCGAACGCGCCCAGTTCGGGGGACAAGTTGCATCGCGCATGGATGATCCGCGGACATCTCCATAGACTCGACCGAGCATCACCCGTCGTCTGCAGGGGGACGTCGGGACGGCCTTCCCGGGGGAGACCCGAATGCTGCTCATCGCTGCGGCTCTGCTCACCGCCTCGGTGCACTCGCTCGGAGTGATCGAGGCCCCAGGCATGCCCCCGGCGCACCAGGTCACGGTCGCCAGCACCGCCACGACCCGCATCGTCCCGGTCGACGACGTGCTCTCGTCGGCGTCCGTGTCGGCGTCGGCATCGGCATCCGTGTCGGCTCCCGTGGCGACGCCGGTGGCGGCAGCGGCGTCCTCCACGGCCGCGGTGGGGGTCGACGACCTCGCCGCCGCGCACGGACGCGCCTTCGTGGACGACCTCGGTGCACTCGGCGCCGCCGACCTGCGGAGCGCCGCCACCGACCGTCGTGTCGTGGCGACGGTGCAGGACGACCCGCCGCCCGCGCAGACCGTCGCGCAGTGGTGGTCGCACCTGCCCGTCGACGAGCAGGACCGACTCCTCGCGCACGCGCCCGCCCTGGTCGGGAACCTCGAGGGCGTGCCGTACGCCGTCCGTGACGAGGCCAACCGCGCGACGCTGACCTCCGGCCTCGCCGACGCCGATCTCGGTGCAGCCCGGGCCGCGATGCTCGGGCAGGTCCGGGACTCCCTGGTGCAGCAAGCCGGCGACCCGCGGCGCTTCCTGGTGGCGCTCGACACCCGGGGGTCCGGGCGTGCGGCGATCAGCATCGGCGACCTCGACACCGCGGCCGACGTCACCGTCGTGGTGCCGGGCATGTTCTTCACGGTCACCGGGCAGATGACCGACTTCACGAACACCGCCAACGACCTGTCCCGCGAGCAGGCCACCCTGGCGCCGCTCGCCGCCACGGGCAACGGGTCGGGAGCCGCCGTCGTCGCGTGGATGGGGTACCGGACGCCGGACCTGTCCAACATCCTGTCGCTCGGGCTCGCACGGACCGGGGCGGAGCGGCTCGAACGCACCGTCGCGGGACTGCGTGTGATCCGCGCCGGCGACCAACCGCGCGTGAACATCGTCGCGCACTCGTACGGGTCGACCACGGCGATGACGGCCCTGGCGTCCGGCCGGATGACCGCCGACACCCTGACCGTGCTCGGATCGCCGGGCAGCGACGTCCGGACGGCGGACGACCTCGCCGTCGCCACCGGGCAGGTCTTCGTCGGCGGTGCGCACAGCGATCCCATCGCGGGCTCCGGGTACTTCGGCACCGACCCGGGCGGGGCGTCGTTCGGGTCGACCGTGCTCGACCTCGCCGGGGGCGCCGATGCGCTGTCCGCCGGTGACGTGTTCCGCCGCCCCGTGGGCCACAACGACTACCTCAAGCCGGGCACGGCATCGCTGCACGACGTCGCCCTGATCGGCATCGGACGCGGCGACCTGGTGCGCGAGCAGGTCCGACGCGGCAAGTCGGGTGGTGACGGCATCGTCGGCGCCTCACCGGACATGTACCTCGTGCGCCCGCAGGACCTGCAGCCCCGTGACTGACCGGCCGTGCCCGACCGCGCCCTGAGCGACCGGGCGGACCCCGGGTCGTGGCGACGCGGTGGACGTGACCCGATCGTGACCGGCGGCCGACGTGGCGGAGCCGATGCGGGCCTCCCGGCCGGATCGGTGCGCCCGCGCGGATCGCGACCCGTCCTCGGAACGGGCTGGGTGGCAACCTGAACGCGACCGCAGCCTGCACTCGTTCCAGGGCAGAACCAGTACAGCCCTGCTGCCTACGGTGCCGTCATGCGTGTGGTGCGATGGCCTGGTGCTCTCCTGATGTTCGTGGTGATGTCCGTGCTCGCCGGCATGCTCGTCGCCGTCGCGGTGACCCCGGCGGTCGCCGTCGCTGGTGAGGGGACCTCCGGGGCGGTCTCGTTCTTCGAGGACCTGCCGACCTACCTCGACGTGCAGACCCCGCAGCAGGTGTCGTCCGTGTACGCGGAGCAGGGCGGGAAGCAGGTCAAGATCGCCTCGTTCTACGCCGAGAACCGCACGAACGTGACGGCCGACCAGATGGCGGACTCGCTCAAGCAGGCTGCGATCGACACCGAGGACCCGCGCTACTACGACGAGGGCGGCATCGACGTGCTCGGGACGCTCCGCGGGGTCGCCGCGACCGTGGTCGGCGGGGACGTGCAGGGCGGCTCGAGCATCACGCAGCAGTACGTCAAGAACGTCCTGGTGCAGCAGTGCGAGGAGCTCACGGGCAAGGACCAGGCCGCCACCGAGAAGAAGGTCGAAGCCTGTTACGAGGACGCGGCCGGCGTCACGCCGCAGCGCAAGCTGCAGGAGATGCGGTACGCCATCGCGGTGAACAAGAAGTACTCGAAGGACGAGATCCTGACCGGGTACCTCAACATCGTCGGGCTCGGCGGGCGGGTCTACGGGGCCGAGGCCGGGGCCGAGTACTACTTCGGCGTGCACGCGAAGGACCTGTCGCTCGTGCAGTCGGCCACGCTCGTCGCGATCCTCAACAACCCGTCGAACCTGCGCATCGACGTGCCGAGCGACAAGGACAACGGCAAGGCCAACGGGTACGAGCTGACGAAGGAGCGCCGCGACTACGTGCTCCGCCGGATGCAGGCGCACGGGTCGATCACGAAGGCACAGATGACGAAGGCGATCGCGACGCCGGTCACGCCGAAGATCACCGAGACCGCCAACGGGTGCTCGACCGCCGCGACGCACTACGACGCCGGGTACTTCTGCGACTACGTCCGCGACCAGGTGCTGCAGGACCCCGCGTTCGGCAAGACCGCGGCGGCACGCATCGCCACACTCGACACCAAGGGCCTGCAGATCCACACCTCGCTCGACCTCGACCTGCAGGGCCAGGCACAGTCCGCCCTGTCCACCTACGTGCCGGCCACGATGGCCGGCGTCGACGTCGGCGGCTCGAACGTCACCGTGGAGCCCGGCACCGGCCGGATCATGTCGATGGTCCAGAACACCACCTACACGCAGGGGGACAACGCCGCAGCCGGCGCCACGGCGGTGAACTACAGCGCCGACTCCGGGTACGGCAACTCGGGCGGGTTCCAGACCGGCTCGACCTACAAGGTGTTCACCCTGGCGGAGTGGCTCGCCAGCGGGCACACCCTGTCCGACTCGGTCACCACCTCGGAGCACCAGTTCGCGAACGCCGAGTTCACCAACAGCTGCCAGAACGTCGCGGGGGGCACCTGGAACGTCGCCAACGCCGAGAGCGTGCCGTCGTCGATGTCGGTCGAGGCGGCGACGGTCGAGTCGATCAACACCGCCTACGCCCAGATGGGCAAGCAGCTCGACCTGTGCAAGATCGCCCAGCTCGCGCAGTCGATGGGCATCCACCGCGCCGACGGCGGTGACCTGACGCAGACGCCGTCCTCGATCCTCGGCGTGAACGAGCTGTCGCCGATCGACCTGGCCGAGGCCTACGCGGGCTTCGCCAACGGCGGCATCGTGTGCACGCCCACCGCGATCGACTCGGTGACCGAGGCGGACGGCACGAAGATCACCCCGACGCCGTCGTCCTGCACGCAGGGCGTCTCCGCCGACGTCGCGGGCACGGTCGACTACGCGCTGCAGGGCGTGCTGTCCGGTTCGGGCACCGCCGCGAGCGCGAACCCCGGGGACAGCGTGGCGAAGTTCGCGAAGACCGGCACCACCGACGGCGACGTGCAGAACTGGCTGGTCGCGTCGTCGACGAAGTACACGAACGCCACCTGGGTCGGCAACGTGCAGGGGAGCGTGAGCCTGGCGAACTGGCCGTTCCTGCAGGGCACCACCGGGTACAGCGCGAAGTTCGGGGTCGGGAAGTCGATGATGGCGTACCTCGACCAGACCGTCGGCGGGGGAGCGCTGCCGGCGCCGAACCAGGCGATGATCGGGCAGGCGAGCAAGTCGTCTTCTTCGTCGTCTTCTTCGTCGTCTTCTTCGTCGTCGTCGGGGTCCTCGTCCGGGCAGGGGACGGCGCAGGACGACCAGACGACGCCGACGGCTGCTCCGGCTGCTCCGGCTGCACCCGCTGCCCCGGCTGCGCCGGCGCCCGCCGCGACGGTGGCCCCGGCGGCACCGGCTGCGGGGGACCAGAACGGGAAGTGACCCGCTGACGCCCTGGAGGCCCGGTGCCGGTCCCACGGACCGGCACCGGGCCTCCAGGGCGTTGTCCACAGCCGCGCCTGCGCGCCCGACGCAGCCAATAGACTGTGGGGCATTCCACGAACCGATCGACGGAGCACCATGCCTGACATCACGAGCGAGCAGGTCGCACACCTGGCGAACCTCGCACGTATCGCACTCACGCCCGACGAGATCGAGAAGCTGACCGGGGAGCTGTCGCACATCGTCGAGAGCGTCGCCAAGGTCGCCGAGGTCGCGACCGACGACGTCCCGGCGACGAGCCACCCCGTGCCGCTCGGCAACGTCACCCGACCCGACGTGGTCGGCACGACGCTGACGCAGGAGCAGGCGCTCTCCGGGGCGCCCGACTCCGACGGCGAACGGTTCCGCGTGACCGCCATCCTCGGCGAAGAACAGTAGGGCGAAGAACAGTGACTGACGACATCACGAAGCTGAGCGCCGCGGCGCTCGCCGACGCCCTCGTGGCGCGCGACGTCTCGAGCGTCGAGGCCACCCAGGCCCACCTCGACCGGATCGCCGCCGTCGACGGCGACGTGCACGCGTTCCTGCACGTCAACCAGAACGCCCTGGCAGTGGCGAAGTCGATCGACTCCCGCCGTGCCGCGGGCGACGACCTCGGGCCGCTCGCCGGTGTGCCGATCGCCGTCAAGGACGTCCTGTGCACGCAGGACATGCCCACGACCGCCGGGTCCAGGATCCTCGAGGGCTGGGTGCCGCCGTACGACGCCACCCCCGTCGCGAAGCTCCGCGCCGCCGGCCTCGTGCCGCTCGGCAAGACCAACATGGACGAGTTCGCGATGGGCTCGACCACCGAGTTCTCGGCCTACGGGCCGACTCGCAACCCGTGGGACCTCGACCGGATCCCCGGCGGGTCCGGCGGTGGCTCGGCTGCTGCGGTCGCCGCGCACGAAGCCCCGTTCGCCCTCGGTTCGGACACGGGTGGCTCCATCCGCCAGCCGGGTGCGGTGACGGGCACGGTCGGTGTGAAGCCGACCTACGGCGGGGTGAGCCGCTACGGTGCCATCGCCCTGGCGTCCAGCCTCGACCAGATCGGTCCGGTGTCCCGCACCGTCCTCGACGCCGCGCTCCTGCACGACGTCATCGGCGGGCACGACCCGAAGGACTCCACGTCCATCCCGGACGCCTGGCCCTCGATGGCCGCGGCCGCACGCGAAGGGCTGCAGGCGGACACGCTCCGCGGCCTGCGCGTCGGCGTGGTGAAGGAACTGGCCGGGGGCGACGGGTTCCAGGCCGGTGTCACCCAGCGCTTCCAGGAGACGGTGGCGCTGCTCGAGTCGGCCGGTGCGGTCGTCGTCGAGATCGACGCCCCGTCGTTCGCGTACGCGATCAGCGCGTACTACCTGATCCTCCCGGCCGAGGCGTCGTCGAACCTCGCCAAGTTCGACTCGGTGCGCTTCGGCCTCCGGGTCACGCCCGAGAACGGTGCCACCGTCGAGGACGTCATGGCCGCCACGCGTGAAGCCGGCTTCGGGCCCGAGGTCAAGCGGCGCATCATCCTCGGCACCTACGCCCTGAGCGCCGGCTACTACGACGCCTACTACGGCTCGGCGCAGAAGGTCCGCACGCTCGTGCAGCGGGACTTCCAGGCCGCCTTCGAGCAGGTCGACCTGCTCGTCAGCCCGTCGGCGCCGACGACCGCGTTCCCGATCGGTGAGCGCATCGACGACCCGCTGGCGATGTACCTCAACGACCTCACGACGATCCCGGCGAACCTCGCCGGCGTCCCCGGCATGAGCATCCCGAACGGCCTCGCGCCCGAGGACGGCCTGCCCGTCGGTGTGCAGCTGATGGCGCCCCAGCGTGAGGACGCCCGGCTGTACCGCTACGGTGCCGCTCTCGAGCGTCTGCTCGAACAGCAGTGGGGCGCGCCGCTCATCGCGTCCGTCCCGGACCTCGACCAGAGTCAGCAGTCCGCTGCGCAGGAAGGTGTGATCTGATGGCGCAGAAGGACGCGCTGATGGACTTCGACGAGGCGCTCGAGCGCTACGAACCGGTGCTCGGCTTCGAGGTCCACGTCGAACTCGCGACGAAGACCAAGATGTTCTCGGACGCCCCGAACTTCTTCGGCGGCGAGCCCAACACGAACGTCACCCCGGTCGACCTCGGGCTGCCCGGGTCGCTGCCGGTCGTGAACGCGCAGGCCGTGCGGTACTCGATCCAGCTCGGGCTCGCGCTCGGCTGCTCGATCGCCGAGTCCTCGCGGTTCGCCCGGAAGAACTACTTCTACCCGGACAACCCGAAGAACTACCAGGTCTCGCAGTACGACGAGCCCATCGCCTACGAGGGCGAGGTCGAGGTCGAGCTCGCCGACGGGACGATCTACAACATCCCGATCGAGCGCGCCCACATGGAAGAGGACGCCGGCAAGCTGACGCACGTCGGTGGTGCCACCGGCCGCATCCAGGGCGCCGAGTACTCGCTCGTCGACTACAACCGCGCCGGTGTGCCCCTGGTCGAGATCGTCACGAAGCCGATCTTCGGCGCTGAGCACCGTGCCCCCGAGCTCGGAGCCGCCTACGTGCAGGTCATCCGCGACCTCGTCCGGGCGCTCGGTGTCTCCGAAGCCCGCATGGAGCGCGGCAACCTGCGGTGCGACGCGAACATCTCGCTGCGCCCCCGCGGGCAGGAGAAGCTCGGCACCCGCACCGAGACCAAGAACGTCAACTCGTTCCGCGCCGTCGAGCGTGCGATCCGCTACGAGATCCAGCGTCAGGCCGCGATCCTCGCCGCCGGTGGCACGATCACGCAGGAGACCCGCCACTGGCACGAGGACACCGGCCGCACCTCGGCCGGTCGTCCGAAGTCGGACGCCGACGACTACCGGTACTTCCCGGAGCCCGACCTGCTGCCCGTCGTGCCGGACCCGGCCGTCATCGCGGAGCTCCGTGCCTCGCTGCCCGAGGCTCCGGTCGCACGTCGCCGTCGCCTGAAGGGTGACTGGGGCTTCGCCGACCTGGAGTTCCAGGACGTCGTCAACGGCGGCCTGCTCGACGAGGTCGAGGGCACCGTCGCCGCGGGCGCCGCACCACAGGCCGCCCGCAAGTGGTGGACCGGTGAGATCAGCCGCGTCGCCAACGCGCAGGACGCCGCTCCCGGTGACCTGGTGTCGCCGAAGCACGTCGCCGAGGTCATCGCGCTCGTCGAGTCCGGCGACCTGACCGACCGTCTGGCACGCCAGGTGCTCGAGGGCGTCATCGCGGGCGAGGGTTCGCCGGCGCAGGTCGTCGAGGCCCGTGGGCTCAAGGTCGTCTCGGACGACTCCGCTCTGACCGCCGCGGTCGACGAAGCACTCGCGGCGCAGCCCGACGTGCTGGCGAAGATCCAGGACGGCAAGGTCCAGGCGGCCGGCGCGATCATCGGTGCGGTCATGAAGGCCATGAAGGGCCAGGCCGACGCCGCACGCGTGCGGGAACTCGTGCTGGAGCGCGCACAGCAGTCGTAGGCAGTCCCACCACGGAGGGCACGGCACCGGTCGGTGCCGTGCCCTCCGTGCGTCCCGTCGCCGTGCGCATCCTGGGGACGCGTCAGCGATCCGGTGACAGGATGAGTCGTGTCCGCAACGATCCGCGCCATCGGAACCGCCGCCCCCGAGACGACCCTCGACCAGCCCCGGGTGCGTGACCTGTTCTCCGCCCAACCCGACCTCGGGCGGCTCGGCAAACGGCTCGTCCCCGCCGCGTTCGACGGGTCGGCGGTCGAGCAGCGGCACACCGTCCTCGAGGAACTCGACTCCGCACGTGCCGGTGGGGCCTTCCGTGACGACGACGGCACCCTGCGCTCGCCGTCCACCGGCTCACGCAACGACCGGTACCGCGAACTCGCACCGCCGCTGTTCGTCGCCGCCGCCCGCGACGCCGTGGAACGTGCCGGCATCGCGCCGGAGGCCGTCACGCACCTGGTGACCGTGTCGTGCACCGGGTTCACCCAGCCTGGGCCAGACATCGACGTCGTCGAGCAGCTCGGGCTCCCCGGGGGCGTCTTCCGGCACCACATCGGCTTCATGGGCTGCTGCGCCGCGTTCCCCGCGCTCCGGATCGCCGCGGCGTTCGTCGACCAGGACCCGGACGCCGTCGTGCTCGTCGTCTGCGGCGAACTCTGCACCCTGCACGTCCGCGCCTCGAACGACCCCGACCAGATCGTCGCGAACAGCGTCTTCGGCGACGGTGCGGCCGCCGCGGTCGTCGCCCGGGACGGAGCCGGTCTGCGCTTCGACGACTTCACGACGGCCGTGGTGCCCGAAGGGGCGTCCGAGATGGCGTGGAACATCGGGGACGAGGGCTTCGAGATGGTCCTGTCCACCGCCGTGCCGAAGCTCGTCGGCCTGCACGTCCCGAGCGCCGTGCAACCGCTGCTCGCCGGCGGGCCGGCGTCGGACGTGCCGGTGTGGGCGGTGCACCCGGGCGGCCGGGCCATCCTCGACCGCACGCAGGAGTCGCTCGGCCTGCCCGACAGTGCCATGGAGTCGAGCCGGCGGGTGCTGCGGGAACACGGGAACATGTCGAGCGCCACCGTGCTCTTCGTGCTGCGGGACGCCGTCGACGCCGGCCTCGAGGACGGCAGCGCCGTCGTCGCGCTCGCCTTCGGCCCCGGCCTCACCGTCGAGAGCGCACGGCTCACCGCGGTGCGGACCGAGGCGTCGCCCGCGGCAGAATCCGCGGCGTCGCCCGCGGCGGAGCCCGCTGTCTCGCCCGCCCGCGTGCCCGTCGCGACCACGGGCGCGGCGTGAGCCGTCAGGGCGGCGGCACCACGGGCCTCCCGGCCGTCGACCTGCGCACCCGCGCGCTCGACCTGACCGAACTGATGGACGACCCGGACTGCGACCCGCGTGCGCTCGCGCGCACCTTCCGGCGCTTCGCCGTCGTGAACGCGCTCGTGAGCGGCTGGCGCGCGGCCTGGCGGTCCCACGTCGTGCCGGCCCTGCCCGCCAGCGGCCGTGGCCGGGTGCTCGACCTGGGGTGCGGCGGCGGCGACCTGGCCCGCTCGCTGGTGCGGTGGGCGGCGAGCGACGGATTCGACATCGAGGTCGTCGGGGTCGACCCGGACGAACGTGCCATCGCTGCAGCACGGCGGTCGTCCCCGACCGGTGTGACGTTCCGGCAGCAGTCGAGCGGTGACCTCGTCGCGGCGGGTGAGCGGTTCGACGTCGTCGTGTCGAACCACGTGCTGCACCACCTGGGCGACGAGGAACGGCGGGGGTTCCTGGCCGACTCCGAACTGCTCGCGAGCGGGCGCAGCCTGCACTCCGACATCCGTCGGTCGCCGGCGGCCTACCGGGCGTACGCGCTGGCGTCACCGCTCGTGGCGGCGGGGACGTTCATCCGGGTCGACGGCCTGCGGTCGATCCGACGGAGCTTCACCGTGCCCGAACTCCGCGACGTGCTGCCCGGCGGGTGGCGGGCCGAGGCGGCTGCGCCGCACCGGGTGCTGGCGATCCGCGACGCGTGAGCGGGCGGGCCGCCGGTTGTCGACGCGACCAGACGACGGACGGGAGGCCCGTGGCGACGCCGCCACGGGCCT
>NZ_MJGT01000052.1:38283-115704 GCF_001864975.1 Curtobacterium sp. MMLR14_002 | reverse complement strand
GCCGTCCGAACCCGAGGTCGAACCACCGGCCGCCGGAGCGGTCCCGGCACCCGTGCCCGCAGCGGGCGCCGTGCCCGTCGCGGTCCCGTCACCGAGGACACCGATGCCGTTGCCACCGATCGTCACCGGGACGTCGACGACCGGGGACACCTGCGTGCCCGAAGCCGTGCCGTCCGAACCCGAGGTCGAACCACCGGCCGCCGGAGCGGTCCCGGTACCCGTGCCCGTGCCCGTGTCCGCAGCGGGCGCCGTCCCCGTCGCGGTGCCCGTCCCGAGCAGCCCGATGCCGTTGTCCGCCACCGTGACCGGGATCGAGACGACCGGGGACACCTGCGTGCCCGAAGCCGTGCCGTCCGAACCCGAGGTCGCACCACCGGCCGCCGGAGCAGTTCCGGTACCCGTGCCCACAGCGGGCGCCGTGCCCGTCGCGGTCCCGTCACCGAGGACACCGATGCCGTTGCCACCGATCGTCACCGGGACGTCGACCAGACCGGTCACCTGGGTGCCGGAGAGCAGTCCGTCGGTGCCCGAGGTGGTGGGCGCCGACGGGGCTTCGGCAGCCGGCGCCGGTGTCGCCGCCGCCGGGGCGGTCGACGTCGCGGTGCCGTCGCCGAGGACGCCGATCCCGTTGCCGGACACCGTCACGGGGACGGTCACGGTCGGGGCGACCTGGGTGCCGGAAGCGGTGCCGTCCTCGCCCGAGGTGCTCGGAGCGGGAGCGGCAGGAGCGGCAGGAGCCGGTGCCGGTGCCGGTGCTGCAGGCGCCGGAGCTGCCGCGGGTGCGGGTGCGGCGGCCGAGACCGCGTCACCGGCGACGGCAACGGCGTTGCCGCCGACCGTCACCGGTGCCGCGACGTCCGGCACCACCTGGGTGCCCGAGAGCGTGCCGTCCTCGCCCGAGGTGCTGGGGGCAGGAGCGGTCGTGGCCGGAGCCGGAGCCGGAGCGGCGGGCGTGGACCCGGTCGCCGTCGACACCGCGTCGCCGAGCACGGCGATCGCGTTGCCGCCGAGGGACACCGGGGCGTCCACGGCGGGGGCCACCTGGGTGCCCGAGACGGTGCCGTCGGCACCGGATGTCGTGGCCGCGTTCGCCGCAGCCGTGCCGCCGAGCGTGAGCCCGCCGACGAAGAGGGCGAACCAGAGCCCTCTGGAGACGTACTTGTTCATGGTCGTACTCCCTGATCGAGATCGTCACCGACCGCGGACGCAGCCGGGATGTGTGCGTGCCTGCCGTGGTGGACAGGCGCACCGATCTCAGTCAGGAGCGACGTCGTGCTCGCCCACGACCGATGCGGGGACCGCGTCGTCGGAGAGCGTGCCGCGAGACCCCGCGGCGAGGGAGACGATGTCGTCGGTCGAGCCGACGATGCCGACGGCTGCTGCGCCGCCGGAGGTCGAGGAGGCACTGCCACCGAGCACGCCGGCGTCGGCTCCGTCAAAGGGGAGCCCGTGGCCCTCGCCGTCCGCGGGGACGAGCAGCGCGTGTCCGCCCAGCGTCGCGTCCTGCGCATCGACGGCCGGGACGACCGGACCGGCCGTGGCCGTCGTGGCAGCCACGTCGACCGGCACCGACGGCCGGAGTCCGGCTCCGCGGTCACCCACGGCATCGGCCGTGTCGACGCGCACGGATGCGGGTGCGGTGGGCACCGTGGCGCCCTGCGTGGCGACGGTTCCGGGCCGGACGGGTGCCTTCGCGACCGGCACCGACGGGACGGGCCCGGCGGACGGGTTCGAGCCGCCGCCCACCGGGAGCGCGGGGACGTCGACGACGGGGTCCGTGCCTCCTGGCAGGGTGCCGCCGACGGACGGGACGACGCCCTCGACCACGTCGGGGACGGTGCCGACGGTCGTGCCGACCGAGCCGAGCGTGTCGTCGACCAGGCCCGTGACCGGACCGGTGACGTTGCCGAGGGTGTCGTCGCCGAGGACCGTGCCGACCACCGGGACGCTGCCGACCACGTCGTCGACGGTGTCGACGACGGTGGTCACCGGGCGCGCGTCGGTGACGCGTTCCACGGTGCCGGTGACGGGGCGCAGGACGTTCGCGACGGTGTCGGTGGCCGGCCTGGAGGCACTGGTCACCTGGTCGACGACCTGTCGCACCGGGCGCGTGGCCGGGTGGGCCGCAGGGGCGGTCGTGGTC
Organism: Curtobacterium sp. MMLR14_002; assembly: GCF_001864975.1. NCBI lineage: Bacteria > Bacillati > Actinomycetota > Actinomycetes > Micrococcales > Microbacteriaceae > Curtobacterium > Curtobacterium sp. MMLR14_002. Next base: position 113,561 of record NZ_MJGT01000052.1, on the reverse strand, counting down.
GGCTGGGCAGCCGGTGTGGTCGCGACCGGAGCGGGGCTCGACGGCGCGGGGGCTGCGGGAGCTGGAGCGGGTGCTGCTGGAGCCGGTGCGGGCGCTGCGGGCACCGGAGCAGGTGCGGGCGCGGGGGCCGGAGCGGGCGCAGCAGGTGCGGGTGCAGGTGACACGGCCTTGCGGACGGGATCGGTCACGCCGCCGACGACCTTGCCGACCTCGCCGGTCACGCCTTGCACGGTGCCACCGACGCCGTCGACGACGCTGCCGACGAGTCCGCGCTGCTCGGTCGGTGCGGCAGAGGTCGTCGCGGCGGAGGCCGGTCGCGCGCCGAGGAGCAGGGACAGCAGCACGAGGGCGGCGAGCGTCCCGACGCCCAGCAGGACGATGCGGAGTGCGGCGCGCCAGGGTGCGCGCAACGGGTGGTCCATGCGCTCACCTCCTGATCTCGGCTGCGCACGTAGAGTGGTTGACCGGCAATGTACGCCGATCCGGTCCGGAACACACCCTGTTTCGGAAGAAATTCTCAGGAAGGGCCGTCCGTGGTCTCGATCTTCAACGCTCCGACCCGCAACCTGGACATCGTCACGCTGCACGAGATCCTGCGGCTCCGCCAGGACGTCTTCGTCGTCGAGCAGGAAGCCGCGTACGGCGACATCGACGGCCGTGACCTCGAGCCGGGCACGGTGCAGTTCTGGGCCGGCAACGGTTCGGTGGACGCGACGCTCCGCCTGCTCCGCGAGCCCGACGGCACCGAGCGCATCGGCCGGGTCGCCACCGCGAAGCACGCCCGCGGCCAGGGCCTCGGCGCGCAGCTCATGGAGGCCGCGATCGCCGAGTCCCGCTCGCCGAGCATCGCCCTCGGCGCCCAGTCGCACCTGGAGCAGTGGTACGGCCGGTTCGGCTTCGTGCGCTCGGGGGACGAGTACCTGGAGGACCGCATCCCGCACATCCCGATGACCCGGAAGCGCTGACCCGGGGTTCCGCGCGTCAGGCCCGCCAGCGCCGGAGTTCGTCGAAGGAGCGGCCCTGGGTGGCCCGGTCGGCGACGAGGCGTTCGAACACGATGTTCGTCTGCGTCGTCGCCACCGAGGGGTCACCGCTGAGCTCGTCGGCGACGAAGTCCCGGAGCTGCTCGGTCGACTCGCACGCGATGTGCACGAGGAAGTCCTTGTCCCCCGCCAGGAACGAAACGTCCTGCACGACAGGCACCCGCAGCAGGCGCTTGGCGAAGTCCCGCAGTTCGTGGCGAGCCGCGGCGTGCACCCGGACGGACACCATCGCCTCGATCGAGAACCCGAGCCGGGCGACGTCCACCTCGGCTCGGTAGCCGCGGATCACCCCGGCGTCCTCGAGCGCACGGACCCGTGCCAGGCAGGTCGACGGCGCGATGCCGACGGCGGCCGCGAGCCGGTTGTTCGGGATCCGGGCGTCGGCCGACAGCGTCCAGAGGATGCGCTCGTCGACCTCGTCGAGGCGCGGAGCGGGGTCGGGGCGACGTGCGGGACGGTCGGACACGCCTCGACGCTACCGCGACGGCGCGAGCAGGGCGCGGAGGGCGTCCTCGAGCGCGGCCGACACGACGGCGTCGTCGGCGGATGCCAGCGGTTCCACCGCGGTGGACTGCCGGAGCATCGACATCCCGAGCACCACCGCCAGCGCGATCTCGGCACGGACGAGCAGCTCCTCGGACCCCGCGCCGCCGACCGTGCCCGCGAGCCGTTCGGCGTACCGGCGCAGCGTCTCACGGCGGATGGCATCGGCGCCGTCGTCGCCGGAGGACCGGAGCAGGAGCATCAGCTGCAGGGAGTCGTCGTCGGTCGGGGCGCGCACGATGTGCGTGATGATGCCCGTCAGCGCCCGTTCGAGGCCCTGCTGGCTCGTCTCCTCGGCTCCCAGGTCGCGCACGACGCGGTCGAGGCAGGCGCGGAAGAGCCCCTCCTTCGAGCCGAAGTACCGGTTGATGAGGGCGACGTTCACCCCGGCGTCCCCGGCGATGTCGCGGACGGTCGTCGCGCGGTACCCGTCGAAGGCGAACCGACGCCGGGCGGCCTGCACGAGCAGGAGTCGGGTGGCCGCGGCGTCCTTGCTCATGGAGCGCAGCCTACCGGTCCTCACAGGGATGTAAGCAAGCGTTGACATGCACTCTCAAACGCGTACGCTCGTCATGTCAGCAATTGTTTACATCGACGACCACGACGACACGGAGCACGATGACCGACACCATGCAGAGCCCACGCACCGGCTCGCACCCCACCACCGACGGACGCCGGCCGAACAGCACGGCGATCATCGTCTACCTGTCCCTCGGCGGCCTGTCCTTCGCGGTCCTGCAGTCGCTGGTCGCCCCGGCACTGTCGACCATCGGGCAGGACCTCGGCGCCTCCACCAGTGCGACGAGCTGGGTGCTCACCGCGTACCTGCTCTCCGCCTCGGTGCTCACGCCGATCCTCGGTCGCCTCGGCGACATGATCGGCAAGCGCAAGGTCCTGATCGTCGTGCTGTCGATCCTGCTCGTCGGCGCCGTGCTCGCCGCCCTCGCACCGAACCTCGGCGTCCTGATCGTCGGGCGGGCACTGCAGGGCGCCGCCGGAGCCGTGATGCCGCTGTCGATCGGCATCGTGCGTGACGAGCTGCCGAAGGAGAAGGTCAGCGTCACGATCGGTCTGCTGTCGGCGATCTTCGGCATCGGTGCCGGTGTCGGCATCGTCGCGGCCGGGCCCATCGTCGAACACCTGTCGTGGCACTGGCTGTTCTGGCTCCCCGCCGTGCTCGTCGTCATCGCACTGCTCGGTGCGGTCTTCGGGATGCCGGAGTCCCCGGTCCGGAAGCCCGGTCGCCTGGACATGGCCGGCACGTTCGTCCTCGCGGTGTCACTCGTCGCGATCCTGCTCGCCGTCAGCGAGGGCGAGACCTGGGGCTGGGGCGACGGCAAGACCATCGGCCTGCTGGCCCTCGGCGCCGTCGCACTGGTCGTGTTCGTCCTGGTCGAGCTCCGGGTCGCCGAGCCGCTCATCGACGTCCGGCTCTTCGCGGTCCGCGGCGTCTGGACCGCCCACGTCGTCGCACTCGTCTTCGGGTTCGCGATGTTCGGCACCTTCGTCCTCGTGCCGACGCTGCTGCAGCTCCCGACGGCGCTCGGCTACGGCTTCGGCAAGGACGTCACCCAGGCCGGTCTCTTCCTGCTGCCGACCGTCGTGATGATGGTCGTCGCCGGGCCGATCGCGGGCATCCTGGTGCGCAAGGTCGGCCCGAAGCCGCCGATGCTCATCGGCGGGTTCGCCATCGTCGCCGCGTTCGTGCTGCCGGCGATCGCACACGCCGAGCTGTGGCAGGTGGTGGCCTCCGGTGTCCTGACCGGCATCGGCATCGGCATGGCCCTCGCCGCCTGCTCGAACGCGATCATCGAGAGCGTCCCCGCGAACCAGACCGGTGAGGCGATCAGCGCCAACACGGTCGTCCGCACCATCGGCTCGAGCGTCGGCACCGCCGTCATCGCAGCGCTGATCACCTCGCACAGCACGCCGCAGGGGCTGCCGACCGACGACGCCTTCACCATCGGCTTCTGGGCGTGCACCGGTGTGGCGGTCGTGGCCGTGCTCGCCGCGCTCGCCGCGCCGTCCATGCGTGCCCGCCGCGCAGCGGCCGCCGCCCGTGGCATCGACGACCTCGAGGAGGTCGCCGAGTAGGGCCGTGGGCCCGACCACCCGGGAGGCCCGTCCAGCGTCGACGACGCGGGGCGGGCCTCCCGTCCGTTGCGCAACCTGGGAACGCACCGGGCGCACGCGAGTCAGCGTGACGATCATCGGACCGGTCGCGTCCTGTCAGGGGACGCGGACCGCCGCGCCCGGACAGGAGACCCCATGAGCAGCACCGACCACGACGACATCACCGCACCCGGAAGGCCGTCGTTCCGCGACACCGTGACCGCCGGACTCGTGCAGAAGGCCCTCGAGCCGGTGCTGCGCGCCGTGCGCGAGGAGGTCGCCTCGGCGCGACGTGAGATCGGTGAACGTGCGAGCGGTGCGAAGACCGGGCTCGTGCTCACCGGGGTGGCCGTCGGGTTCGCCCTGACGACCCTGGTCGCGCTCGCTGGCTTCGCGGTGACGCTGCTCGCCCTGGCGCTGCCGCTGTGGGCGGCGACCGGGATCACCTTCGTCGTGTTCGCGATCGTGACCGCGATCCTGTTCGTCGTCGGCCTGCGCGGGATCCGGCGGGGTGTGCCGCCGGTGCCGAAGGACACGATCCAGGCGGCGAAGCAGCGGGTGACGCACGCGGCGGGCGCCCCGACGGACAGCGCCGCGCGCGACTGACGGACCCGGCGGACCGGCTGCGGGGGCCGCGACCGCCGGCGCGGGCTCCGCTACATCGCCAGGGTCATGCCGACCACGGCGACGGTCATCGCGAAGACCTCGCCGCTGCGGACGGCCCGCCGGTCCTCGCGGCCCCACTCGTACCGGAGCAGCCAGCCGCTGAACGCGCAGTAGCCGATCACGCCGGCGCCGAGCACCGCGGACAGGGCGATGCCGTGCCCGGCGTGGTCGCCGGCGACGCCCGAGGCGTGGCCCATCAGCAGCATCCCGGCCATCACGACGGCGGAGAGCGCGCGGTGGACGTCCATCGGCTCCGCGCGGCGACCGTCGGCGCGGCGGCGACGCATCACGGGCAGCGGCGCGAGCAGGAGCAGGAGGGCCGCGGCGAACAGGGTCCACACCGCTCCGGCGTCGACGACGGGCATGAGCATCGCGACGAGCATCACGCCCGCCGGCACGATCACGCCCGGGCGCGGTCGGTAGCGGTCACCGACGATGCAGCACACCGACGCGAACTGCGGCACGACGAGCATGGCGTCGGCGACGGTCTCGTGCACGTGGGACGTCCTCGGTGCGGCGGAGTGGTGCGGGGTGGGGTCAGTCCTCGGCGCGGGCAGCGGCCTTGGCGGCGCGCTCCTGCTTCACGCGGGCGTTCTCGGCGTGCACGGCGGCCTGCGTCGCACGCTCGCGGACGAGCCACTCGGGCTTCTGCTCGAGCAGCGTCTTGATGTCCGCCGTCGTCAGTGCGTCGTCGATCCCCGCACGGCTCAGGCCGGAGATGGAGATGCCGAGCTTCTGCGCCACGACGGGTCGCGGGTGCGGGCCGTCGCGTCGGAGGTCCTCGAGCCAGGTCGGGGGTTCGGTGCGGAGCTCGTCGAAGGCGGTCCGCGTGAGGGGAGCGCTCTGGAAGGACTCCGGAGCCGCCGTCAGCAAGATGCCGAGCTTCTTCGCAGCCGTCTCGGGCTTCATGGTCTGTTCCTGCGCCATGAGGACAAGGGTACGGCCCCTATGCTCGTCTGCATGACCGCGGCTCTCACCATCGCCTTCGTGCCGGGGGTCTCCCCCGCAAAGTGGGCCCGTGTCTGGCGGGAACGCTTCCCCTCCATCGAGCTCCGGCTGCGGCCGATCGGCGCCGACGACGTCGACGACACGCTGGCCGGCGAGGCCGACATGGTCTTCGCACGCATGCCCGTGTCCGAGCAGCACAACGCCATCCCGCTCTGGACCGAGACGGCCGTCGTCGCGATGCCCAAGGACTCCCCCCTCGCCGAACTCGCCGAGGTCGACCTCGCCGACGCCGAGGTCCATGTGATTGACGCCGGCCCGGTGCCGGCCGACATCGACGGATCGCTCGACCTGGTCGAGGCGAACGTCGGCGTCGTCGTGCTCCCCCAGTCGCTGTTCCGCGCCGCCAGCCGCAAGGACCTGGTGGGTCGTCCGCTCATGGACGCCGAGGGCACGCGCATCGCGCTGGTCTGGCGGGACGAGGACGCCACCGAGACCACCGAGGAGTTCATCGGCGTGGTGCGCGGGCGGACCGCCAACAGTTCGCGCCAGCCAGGAGGCCCGGATCGCGACGGCGACGACGACTCGCGTCCGGTTCGTGCCGGCGCCAAGGCCGGGTCGGGTGCCAAGGGTTCGTCCGGTGGGTCGGGTGGGTCGGGTGGGTCGGGTGCGTCGGGTTCCAAGGGCGGCGCCGGCGGCGCCGGCGGCAAGGCCAAGGCCAAGTCGCCCGGCAGCGGCAAGTCCGGCGCCGGCAAGAAGTCGAACACCGGCAAGGGGCCGACACCCGGACGCGGCAAGATGCGCGGCAAGCCGAGCCGGGGTTCCAAGGGCAACCGATGACGGTCACGCGGCTGGCACTGATGCCGGCCACGCGCCTCCCGGCCTGGCTCCAGCGCACGATGGCCGAGTACGTCGAGTCCCGGATGCAGGCGGGCGAGACCCGCGAGCAGGCCGAGGCGAACGAGCAGCAGTCACGGGACCGCTGGTTCCCGGGCGGCTCCCCCGCTGACGGGCACCTCGTGTGGGACGTCACCGACCAGCACGACACCGTCATCGGGTACCTGTGGATCGGACCGCTCACGCCGGGCAGCACCGACTGGTGGGTGTTCAACGTCGAGATCGACGAGGCACACCGGCGCCGCGGGCACGCACGGCGGGCGCTCGAACTCGGGCACCGCGCCGCTGCGGAGCACGGTGCGACGAGCATCGGGCTGAACGTGTTCGGCTACAACACCGGGGCGCAGGAGCTCTACGCGGCGCTCGGGTACCAGGTGACGTCGGCGCAGATGCGGAAGCCGCTGGTCTAGCGCGCGGCGGCCGCGCGGCTGCGGCGGCTGCTGCGGCTGCTGCGGCTGCTCGGGTCACAACACCCCGCGTGCATGGCCCCGAGCGGTCACGAAGTGTCGACTGGCCGCGCGCGGAACGACGTGTCGTGACCACTCAGCGGGCACCAGCGGGGATTCGTGACCGCCTGAAGGTCCGCGTCAGCGCAGGACGGCTGCGGCGGCGCGGGTCACCCTCGCGCCGCGCGACTCTTCGGCTGCTGCGCGGGCCCGGGTGACGACGACGGCGTCGGCGCGTTCGGCCGACCCGTGGTCGAACGGCGGTTGCGGGTCGTACTCGATCTGCAACTGGATCGCCTCGGCCGCGGACTGTCCGGCGAGCTCGGCGGCGAGCCACAGCGCCATGTCGATGCCCGCGCTCACCCCGGCGGCGGTGACGACGGCACCGTCCCTTGCGATCCGGGCGTCCACCGGCTGCGCGCCGAAGGCCTCGAGCATCGGCTTCGAGGCCCAGTGGGTGGTCGCGCGTCTGCCGGCGAGCAGCCCGGCGGCGCCGAGCACGAAGGCCCCGGTGCACACCGAGGTGATCCACGTCGCGTGCTCGGCCTGGCGCCGCACGAAGGCCACGACGTCCGGGTCGAGCATCGCGTCGAAGGCACCGTCACCACCGGGCACCACGAGTACGTCCGCCGCTCGGGATTCGCTCATCGTGGTCGTCGGGACGAGTGACAGGCCACAGTCGCTCGGCACCGGGTCGAGCGACGCCGCCACGTACTCGACGCGTGCGCCGGACACGCGGCTGAGGACCTGCGCCGGACCGGTCAGGTCGAGCTGGGTCAGGTGTGGGAACAGCAGGAACGCGATCCGGATGTCGTCGGCCATGTCGCGACCATAGTCCCGGCGTTCCCGTTCCCGTTCTCGCTGGCTTGCCCGTCAGCTCCAGACGCCGGAGGTCCCGCGCCGGTGGCTACCCATCAGGTGGGTGTCGACGATGCCGAGCGCTTCCATCAGGGCGTACATCGTGGTCGGTCCGACGAAGGCGAAGCCGCGCTTCCGCAGCGCCTTCGACAGGGCAAGGGACTCGTCCGACTTCGTCGGGACCTCCGCGGAGGACCGCGGCTCGGGCGTGGTCGCCGGCCGGAACGACCACACGAAGTCGGCGAGCCCGCCGTCCTGCCGCAGGGCGATCGTGGCGTTCGCGTTGGTGATCGTCGCGAGGATCTTCGCGCGGTTCCGAACGATCCCGGCGTCGGCCATCAGCCGTGCGACGTCGTCCTCGCCGAAGGCCGCGACGGTGTCGGCGTCGAAGTCCGCGAAGGCGGCCCGGAACGCCGGTCGTTTCGCGAGGATCGTGCGCCACGACAGACCGGACTGGAACGCCTCGAGCGAGAGCCGCTCGAACACCCCGCGTTCGTCGCGGACGGGCATGCCCCACTCGGTGTCGTAGTACTCGCGCAGGAGCTCGTCCGACGACGCCCAGACCGGCCGGGCCAGGCCGTCGTCACCGGTGACGAGGTCGGGCACGGGCGGGGCGTCGACGGGCTCGGTGCTCATGCGACCATCCTGGCGGGCGCCGCCGACAGCGCCTGACTCACTCGGCGGGCGGGCCGTCCTGCGTCGCCTGCTCGTCCATCCACACGTACTCCCAGCGGTGTCCGTCCGGGTCGGTGAAGCTCCGCTGGTACATGAAGCCGAGGTCCATCTCCGGGCGGTCTTCGGTACCGCCGGCGGCCACCGCGGCGTCGACGATGTGGTGGACGTCCTCCTTCGACGGGGCGCTGAGTGAGTTGATGACCTCGATCGTGTCGGTGTCGGCGATCGTCTTGTCCGTGAACTCGGCGAACTTCGCCGTCGTCAGGATCATGACGTAGATCGTGTCGGACACCACCACGCACGCCGCGGTGTCGTCGCTGAACGCCGGGTTGATCGAGTACCCGAGTGCCTCGTAGAACGCCTTCGAGCGCTCGAGGTCCGTGACGGGCAGGTTGATGAAGACCATCGTGTCCATGGCGGTTCCTTTCGTCACGCTCAACCTGGACCCACCTGGAGCAGCGCGCAACCGTTTCGTGGGGGAATCAACCGGTACACAATATGCTGGTCGGATGCGGGCGTACGTGGACGAGTCAGAACCCGGTGGTGGACGGGACGAGCCGACGAGCCCGATCCTGGTTTCCTGACGCACGCCCCCGAAAGCGCAAAACCCCGGTCCCGCGCTGGCTGCAGGATGCTCCGGGGCTCACTTTCGACCGAGCAGCACCCGATCGACATATCAATGCTACCCGCCGCGCTCGGCTCCGGTCAAGGCGTCCGCAGCCCAGGCCGGAAACGACGAAGTCGCTGTCGTCCGACAGCGACTTCGTCGTTCCGTGTCAGGCCGGGGACGCTCGACCAAAGCAGCCTCAGGCCAGCTCGCGCCCCTCGCCCGCGGCACGCTGGTGCGACTCGGCCTCGGCCTGGCCGATGATGTCCTCGGCGGGCACCGGGTTCAGGCGGTCCCAGAGGAAGAACAGGCCGCCGCCGACGAGCAGCGAGATTCCGACCCACAGGTTGATGTGGATCCCGCCGGTCTTCTCGGGGTCGGTGTTCCAGTGCACGATCCCGACGATGGTCGTGATCACGCCGTACAGGACGAACAGGCCGCCGAGGATGCGGCGCAGGTCGAGTCGGCGGGTGGAGCGGACGAGGGCTGCCTTCTGCTCCTCGGTCATGGCGCCCGGGGTGGTGGTGTCACTCATGAGAAGTGGTCTCCTTCGCGGATCAGAGGAACGGGAGGTACAGGACGACGCACAGCACGAGCGCGACGGTGCCGAGCAGGGCGGGCGAGCGGTACCAGGCGGTGTCCGTCGCGACCGAGTCGCCGTGCAGGTCGATCTTGCCCACGCCGTAGACGAGTCCACCGAGCTCCTTCTCGTCCTTCGGCTTGGTGAGCATCGAGACGACGAAGCCGACGACCAGCACGGTGACGAACGAGATGATCGCGCCGTACAGGGTCTCCGCGGTGGCGGTGGCGAACAGGTCCGGGTTGACCAGGTAGGCGATCCAGGTGATCGTCGGGGTCACGATGCCGAGGACGTAGCCCCAGAGCGCACCCTGCGTCGTCATGCGCTTCCACAGCAGGCCGAGGATGAACACGGCGAACAGCGGTGCGTTGAAGAACGAGAACAGCGTCTGCATGTACGTCATGATGTTCGACGCCTGGGCCGCGATGAACGCGGTCGCGATGCCGACCACGACGCCGACGACGGTGACCCAGCGGCCGGTCTTCAGGTAGTGCAGGTCGGGCATGTTCGGGCGGATGTAGCGCTGCCAGATGTCGTAGGTGAAGACGGTGTTGAACGACGAGACGTTCGCCGCCATGCCGGCCATGAAGGACGCCAGCAGGCCGGTCACCGCGATGCCGAGCACACCGGTCGGCAGGTACATCTGGATGAGCTTCGGGATCGCGTCGTTGTAGGTCAGCGTGCCGTCAGCGAACTGGTTGCCCACGACGGCCGCGGCGATGAGGCCGGGGATCACGACGATGGCCGGGATGAAGAGCTTCGGGATCGCGGCGATGAGCGGGGTGCGGCGGGCCGCGGACATGTTCTTCGCCGAGAACGCACGCTGCACCTCGGTGAAGTTCGTGGTCCAGTAGCCGAAGCCGAGCACGAAGCCCAGGCCGAGCACGATGGCGAGCCAGTTGGCGCCGATCGGGTTGGTGACGTCACCGAAGCCGGTGCCGGCCCAGGCCTGCAGGTGCTGCACGCCCTGGGTCTCGGTGATGGCCTTCGACAGGCCATCCCAGCCGCCGACGCGGTGCAGACCGACGATCGTCAGCGGGATGAGCCCGGCGATGATCACGAAGAACTGCATGACCTCGTTGTAGATCGCGCTCGAGAGCCCGCCGAGGGTGATGTAGACGAGCACGAAGCCGGCGGAGACGATGATCGCCAGCCACTCCGGCCAGCCGAGCATGGCCTCGATGACGATGGCCATCGCGTACAGGTTGATGCCCGCGATGAGCACGTTCGACACCGCGAACGCGATCGCGTTCACCAGGTGCGGTGCCTTGCCGAAGCGGCGCAGCATGAACTCCGGCACGGAGCGGACCTTCGAGCCGTAGTAGAACGGCATCATCACGAGGCCGAGGAACACCATCGCGGGCACGGCGCCGACGAGGTAGTAGTGCAGGGTGGCCATGCCGATCTGGGCACCGTTGGCCGCCATGCCGAGGATCTCGGTGGCACCGAGGTTCGCGGACACGAACGCCAGGCCCGTGATCCACGCCGGCATCGAGCGCCCGGACAGGAAGAAGTCCATGCTCGTCCGGACCTGCTTGCGGGCGGTGAACCCGATCCCGATGACGACCGCGAAGTACACGATGATCATCAGGTAGTCGACCCAGCCCAAGTCGAGCCGGATCCCTTCGTTCGCTGCAGCGAGAACCATTCACATCTCCACGTCAGTGTGTTGCAGTCGACAACTCTGCCGACCCGGACGGAGACGTTACACCGATTTGTGACCGTTCACATAGCCAGCGCATGCATCGTCCGAGCCGCGCAGCGCGGCCCCCGGTTCGCTACGCTCGGCCCATGACCGACGCGTCGCGCATCCTCGTCCTCAACGGCCCGAACCTCGACATCCTCGGGCGCCGCGACCCGGAGCAGTACGGCACCGTGACGCTCGCCGAGATCGAGGCGATCGTCCACACCGAGGCGGCCGTGCACGGGCTCGAGGCCGACTTCCGCCAGACGAACCGCGAGGGCGAGCTGGTCGAGTGGCTGCACGAGGCCCTCGACGACTTCGCCGCGGTCGTCATCAACCCCGCCGCCTACGCGCACACCTCGGTCGCGCTGCACGACGCGGTGGAGGCCCTGTGGGTCCCCGTCGTCGAGGTGCACCTGTCGAACACGTGGAAGCGCGAGCCGTTCCGCCACGTCGACCACGTCGCCACCGCCGCGACGGCGGTCATCGCCGGCGCGGGCGCCGACGGCTACCGCCTGGCGGTCGCGCACGTCGCGTCCCTGCTCGGCTGAGCCGACCACCGGAAGGGAGGCCCGTGGCGGCGTCGCCACGGGCCTCCCGTCCGCCATCTGGTCACGCTGGGTCGCGCCCGTTCCTTCCCATGGCACGCGCGATGCCTGGTGGTTCCGGGCATACCTGGTGAGAACTTTCGACCAGGGACGCCCGGAAGCACCAGGGACGCCCGGAAGAGCCGGGCGTGAGGATCAGAACTCGGCGGGGCGCCGCACGTCGTTCAGGCCTGCGGTGGCGAAGCCGCCGCGGATGAGCGGCACGGCCCGGCGCACGGCCTGGTCGATACGGAGCTCCAGGTCGACGCTCGCGATGTCGTAGCCACCCTCGCGCTTGGTGAAGTCCCGCTCGTTGCCGAACACCCCGAGCGGCAGGGTCGTGGACTGGAAGAACCCGAACAGCGGGCGCATCTGGTGCTCGACGAGCAGGGCGTGCCGATCGCTGCCGCCGGTGGCGGTCAGGAGCACCGGGGTGTCGACGAGGTCGTACTGGCCGACCCAGTCGAAGAAGAGCTTGAAGGCGCCGGAGTAGGCCGCCCGGAAGGCCGGGCTGCCCACGACGAGCACGTCCGCGGCCTCCACCGTCTCGAGTGCCCGGCGGGTGCGGTCGGACATGGTCTCGCGACCCGACGCCGCTCCGAGGTCAGCGAGCAGCGGACCGATCTCGATCGTCTCGGTCCGGGCACCGTCGATCTCCTCGGCCAACCGGGCCACCGTCGCCGCGACCAGGGTCGAGGTCCGCGAGGGGTCCGATGGGCTGCCACTGACGCCGACGACCAGTTCTCCGCTCATGCGGTCGATGCTCACACGCTGCCGGGGCGGGCGGCACGTTCGTGACGACATGTGTCGGGTGCCAGTCGGTCGGGGTAGCGTCCGCGCCATGCAGACCTTCCTGCCGTACGCCGACTTCCGGGCATCCGCCGAGGTCCTCGACGACCGGCGGCTCGGCAAGCAGCGGGTCGAGACCCTGCAGGTGATGCGCGCACTGACGCTCCCCGACTACGGCTGGCAGCACCACCCGGTGACGGCGATGTGGCGTGGCTACCGTCCGGCGCTGATGGCGTACCAGGAGGCCACGTGCCGCGTCTGGGCCGAGCGCGGGTACGCCGACACGTGTCTTGAGAAGACCCTGCTTGACCTGGGCCGCGTGCCGGAGGACCTGGCGGCGTACGAGCGTGGCGACGTGCCGATCCCGCCGTGGAACGACGACGAGGCCCTGCACATCTCGCACCGGTCGAAGCTCGTGCAGAAGGCGCCGGAGCACTACCGGGAGTTGTTCCCGGGCGTGCCGGACGACCTGGACTACGTCTGGCCGGGGACACCCGAACCGGCGACGCACAGCGCCTGACCGTCAGGCGACCGCCCGGCTGTCAGGCGACTGCCTGGCTGTCAGGCGACCGGGATCCAGCGACCGCCCTCGCGCCGGGTGACGACGTCGGAGCGGATCTCGACCACGTCCCGCAGCCCGTCGACTGCGGCGTCGCGGACGGCCGCGGCGGCACGGTCGTCCTCGGCCTCGAAGCGCACGACGGCACAGGGGACACCACGGAGCAGCCGGACGTCCTCGGCCTCGACCACGGCGTGTTCGCGCACGAGGGCGGCCGCGGCGGGCAGGACGGCGTCCGGGGCGATGCCGGGTGCGAGGGCACCGATCGCCAGGGTCGCACGGTACGAGGGCATGCGACGACGCTACCGGGGAACCGGATCCCGCCGTGGGCTGCAGGGGAACCGACGCCGCTCAGGGGTGCGGACGTCGACCCACGGCGGGATCGCGGTGTACGGCGGGACACGACGACAGGGGGAACGTCGCGCCCCGCGCCGGACGTCGATCAGGGGGTCGACATCCGGTCTGGGTCCACCGCGCGGCTCGGTTCAGGGGAACCGCACGGTGGTGGACCTCAAGGGTGTTCGGTGTCCTCTCGGTACCGGTCCGTCTCGGTCGGTGCGGGCATCGACCGGTGGGCGGCGGCTGGCCGGACCATCGGGAGCAGGGCACTCCCGGCGGTCGCGAGCGCTCCGACCACGGCGATGATCCCGAGCGGGGCCGTGCCGAGGTCGTGCTGCGCTGCCAGGGCGAGCGCGACGAGGGTGGCCGGCGCCGGCAGGAGCTGCACCGCTCGGAAGCGGTCGTCCCGTCGTGTCCGGGTCATCATCGCGTTTGCCATGACGACACTCTGACGCAGATCAGTTGTCCGCAGAAGGGGGGACACGTACCCAGAGATGGAGTAGAACGTCTAGTACACCTCAGGCGAGGGCGCGGACGGTCGCCACGGCGTCGGCCACGGCCCCGACGACGACCGGGACGTCGTCGGCCGTCAGGGCCGCGTCGAACGTCAGGCGCAGCGCGGTGCGCGCCACGTCCTCGGGGATCCCGAGCGCCGTGAGCACGTGGGAGGCCTCGGTGCTTCCCGCAGCGCAGGCGCTGCCCGACGACGACACCACGTCGCGCTGCTCGAGCTCGAGCAGGACGGTCTCGCCGTTGACGCCCGGGAAGCAGAACGATGCATGCCCGGGCAGCCGGTGCTCCCGCGACCCGGTGACGAACGCGCCGGGGACCGCGGCGAGCACGCCGTCGAGCACCGCGTCGCGCACGGTGGTCGCGGTGCTCTCCCCCGACCGCACCGTCGCCGCCGCCAGCCCGAGGGCGGTCGCCACCGCCACGGCTCCGGCCACGTCCTCGGTACCGGACCGCCGCCCCCGTTCCTGTCCCCCGCCGTGCAGCAGCGGCTCGAGCGGGACGCCGGCGCGCACCGCGAGCACGCCGGTGCCCTTCGGGGCGCCGAGCTTGTGCCCGGACAACGACAGCGCGTCGACGCCCAGCACCCCGAGACCGACCGGCAACCAGGGCGCGGACTGCACGGCGTCGGTGTGGAACCGCGCCCCGACCTCGTGCGCCACCGCCGCGAGCGCGGGGACGTCCTGCACGGTGCCGATCTCGTTGTCGGCGTGCGCGATCGAGACGAGCGTGGTGTCCGGGCGGAGGGCCGCTCGCAGCACCGCCGGGTCCACGCGGCCGTCCGGGCCGACGGGCAGCACGGTGACGTCGAAGTCGTGGAAGCGGGCGAGGTACGCGCAGCTCTCCAGCACCGCCTCGTGCTCGGTGGCGCTCGTGACGACGTGCCGACCGCGGGGTGTGGCGAGGGCGATCCCCTTGATCGCGGTGTTCGCCCCCTCGGTGCCGCCGGTGGTGAAGACGACCTCGGCGGGCCGGCACCCGAGCACCCCGGCGACGGCGGCCCGTGCGGCGGTGAGTCCCCGCGAGGCTTCGTCCCCGACCCCGTGCGTCGACGAGGGGTTGCCGAACACCCCCGTCAGGTAGGGCCACATCGCCTCGAGCACCTCGCGGCGGACCGGGGTGGTGGCGGCGCGGTCCAGGTAGAACACGGTCAGTCCCGCACCGGCACCGCGACGTCGATGTCGAGCCCGAGGTCGAGCGCCCGCGCCGAGTGGGTCAGCGCCCCGACCGAGATGACGTCGACGCCGGTCGCCGCGATCGCCGCGACGGTGTCGAGCGACACGCCTCCCGAGGCCTCGACGAGCGCGCGTCCGGCGACGATGCCAACCCCGGTCACGAGTTCGTCCGGGGTGAAGTTGTCGAGCATGATCGTGTCGACCCCCGCAGCGACGACGGGTTCGATCTGGTCGATTCGGTCCACCTCGACCTCGACGTGCACGGTGTGCCCGAGCCGCTGGCGGGCCTGGGCGATCGCTTCGCCGATGCCGATCCCGCCGGCCAGGAGCACCGCCAGGTGGTTGTCCTTGGCGAGCACGGCGTCGGAGAGCGAGGTGCGGTGGTTGTGTCCGCCGCCGCACCGGACGGCGTACCGCTCGAGTGCTCGGAGGCCGGGCGTCGTCTTCCGGGTGTCGACGATCCGCGCCGAGGTGCCCGCGGCGGCAGCGACGTGCGCCGCGGTGGTCGTCGCGATGCCCGACATCCGCTGCACCAGGTTGAGGGCGACCCGTTCGGCCCGGAGCACGGCCCGCGCCGACCCGGTCACGGTCGCGAGGACGTCGCCCGCGACGAAGCGCGTGCCGTCGGCGACGTGCACGACGGCGTGGATCGCCGGGTCGACGGCGTGCATCACGGCGACGAACACCGCCCCGCCGCTCAGCACGCCGGGCTCGCGCGCGCCGAGGGTCGCGGTCGCGGTCGCCTCGGCGGGGATGAGTGTCTCGCTGGTGACGTCGCCCCAGGGTGCGTCCTCCTCGAGCGCGGTCTCGATCACGCGACGGAGCGCGTGCGGCGGGATGGTGCCGGGGTCGGTGGTCATGCGGGTACCTCCTGCGGGACGACTGCGGAGCCGTCGGTGCGTTCGTCCGTGTGCTCGTCGGGGTGTGCGTCGGTGTGGTCGGCGACCCAGGCGTACGAGGCCGGGGCGGTGGGGTCGGTGTCGGGGTGGTCGGTGCGGGCGTGCGCCCCGCGGGACTCGGTGCGGGCCTCGGCGGCGAGCGCGACGAGTCGCGCCAGGTCGAGCAGCGCACGGTCCTCGTGCTCGCGCACGCCCCCGCCGGTCGGCGCGGTCAGCGCGTCGAGGTCGCGGCGCGCGCTGGCCAGCCCGACGGCGTCACGGAGCAGCCCGACGCGGTCCGTCATGACGGACTGGACCGCCTGACGGACGGCACCGACGTCGTCGAGGTGGGTCGCGCCTCCAGGCAGGGTCGGACGGGAGGAACGGATCGCGTCGGCCGCTCGGGGCACGCTGGTGACGTGGAGACCGGCGTCCCCGCGCAGGCGGAGCAGGCCGGGTCGCGGTGCGGCGACCGCGTCCGCTGCGCGGACCGCGAAGACGAGTCCCTCGAGCAGGGAGTTCGAGGCGAGCCGGTTGGCGCCGTGGACCCCGGTGCAGGCGGCTTCACCGACGGCGAGGAGTCCGGGCAGGCTGGTGCGGCCCTCGGCGTCGGTGGCGATGCCGCCCATCGAGTAGTGCGCGGCCGGTGCGACCGGGACGCCCTCGCGGGTCCAGTCGAAGCCGGCGGCGCGGGTGGCCCGGGTGAGTCCGGGGAACCGCGTGACCAGGAACCCGGCGTCGAGGCCGGTGGCGTCGAGGAGCACGGGCGCGCCGCCCTGGTCGCGCACCGCGGCGGCGATCCCCCGCGCGACGACGTCACGCGGGGCGAGCTCGGCGTCCGGGTGCACGTCGGTCATGAAGCGGTGCCCGGCGGCGTCACGGAGGACGGCGCCCTCACCGCGGACGGCTTCGGACACCAGGCCGCCACCGGGGACGGCCAGCCGTGTCGGGTGGAACTGGACGAACTCCAGGTCGGCGAGGACGGCGCCGGCGCGCCAGGCGGCGGCGACCCCGTCACCGGTCGCGACCAGGGGGTTCGTCGTCTCGCGGTACAGGTGTCCGGCTCCCCCGGACGCGATGACGACGGCGTCCGCGTCGAGGCGGCGGGGTTCCCCGAGCAGGTCGAGGACGTCGACGCCGACGACCACCCCGCCGCGGACGACGAGGTCGGTCAGGCTCGTGCGCTCGAGGATCGTGACGTGCCGTCGGTGCAGTGCCGCGATGAGGGTGTGTTCGATCGCGGCGCCGGTCGCGTCACCGTCGGCGTGCACGACGCGCCACCGGCCGTGCGCGGCTTCACGGCCGCGGGCGAGGTCGTCGCCGTACCGGTCGAGGGTCGCCGGGTCCGACGACCGGTCGAAGGGCACCCCGAGGGCGAGCAGGTCGCGGACGCGGGCCGGCCCGTCGGTGCACAGGACCTCGACGGCCCGGGCGTCGGCGCTGCCCGCCGCGGCGACGTGGGTGTCGGCCTGGTGCAGCGCCGCGGAGTCGTCTGCGCCGAGCGCCACCGCGATGCCGCCCTGGGCGTACGCGGTGGCGCTGTCGGCGAGCGCCCCCTTCGTCACCAGGGTGACGTCGTGCAGGGCACTGGCGCGGATCGCTGCGGTCAAGCCGGCGATGCCGGAGCCGACGATGACGACGTGCACGGTGGTCTCCCTCGTTCGGTCGGGTCCGCGTCTCAGCCGCGCGGCTTGGCGGCGAGCATGCGCTCGAGCGCGACCTTGGCGTCGGCCTGCACGTCGGCGGGGACGACGATCTCGTTGAGGACCTCGCCGCGGACGAGTGCCTCGAGCACCCAGGCGAGGTAGCCCGGGTGGATCCGGTACATCGTCGAGCAGGGGCAGACGACCGGGTCGAGGCAGAAGATCGTGTGCTGCGGGTACTCGGCGGCGAGCCGGTTCACCATGTTGATCTCGGTGCCGATCGCGAACGTCGTCGGCTCGGTGGCCGCGGCGACGGTCTTCCGGATCAGGTCGGTGCTGCCGGCGTGGTCAGCGGCGTCGACGACGGCCATCGGGCACTCCGGGTGCACGATGACCTGCACGCCCGGGTGCTCGCGGCGGGCCTGGTCGATCTGGTCGACGGTGAAGCGGCGGTGCACCGAGCAGAAGCCGTGCCAGAGGATGACCTTCGCCGCTTCGAGGTCGCTCGTCTCGTTGCCGCCGAGGGGCTTCCGGGGGTTCCACATCGGCATCAGGTCGGTGCTGATGCCCATCGCCTTCGCGGTGTTGCGGCCGAGGTGCTGGTCGGGGAAGAACAGGACGCGCTGCCCACGCTCGAAGGCCCACTCGAGCACGGTCGCGGCGTTCGATGAGGTGCACACGATGCCGCCGTTGCGACCGCAGAAGGCCTTGAGGTCGGCGGCGGAGTTCATGTAGGTGACCGGGATCACGGGGACGCGGCCGTCGGCGTCGGGCTCGGTGCCGTACACCGCGGTCAGCTCCGCCCACGCGGCCTCGACGCTGTCGATGTCGGCCATGTCGGCCATCGAGCAGCCGGCGGCCAGGTTCGGCAGGATCACGCGCTGGTCGTCGCGGGCCAGGATGTCGGCCGTCTCGGCCATGAAGTGCACGCCGCAGAACACGATCGCCTCGGCGTCGGGCTTCGTCAGGGCGGCGTTCGCGAGCTGGAACGAGTCGCCGAGGAAGTCCGCGTGCCGGACGACCTCGTCGCGCTGGTAGAAGTGCCCGAGGACGACGACCCGGTCGCCGAGGGTGGCCTTCGCCCGCTCGATGCGTTCGTGGAGCTCGTCGGTCGGGGTCGTCTTGTACTCGTCGGGCAGGACGCCCTGGCGCGGGGCGCTCGTCGGGATGACGTCGGACATCGACGACCCCGGGCCGTACCCGGGGCGGGAGTCGAAGTCCCACGTCGGCATGGCGAGGTCGGGCGTGCAGGTGCTGCCGCCGGCCTTGCCGTTGGAGATGAGTTCGATCGTCGTGGCGATGGACACGGGGCTTCCTATCGGTTCCGCTGCTGGTGCTGATCGGCTCCGGTCTGCAGCGGGCCGTTGTCCGCGTAGGCCAGGTCGGGGTTCGAGCGGTACAGCCGGGCCGGACGGTGCCGACCCCCGCTCGTGGTCTCGTCGGTCGGCAGGACCGCGTCGGTCTTCTCGACCTGCCGACGGAAGTTCGCGGGGTCGAGTGCTCGGCCGAGCACCGCCTCGTACACGCCGCGGAGTTCGGCGAGGGTGAAGCGGTCACCGAGGAACGCCTGCGCGATCCGCGAGTACGACATCTTGTTGCGCAGCCGCCACAGGGCGTACTCGACGATGCGGTCGTGGTCGAAGGCGAGGGGCGGGTGCTCGTCGGCCAGGAACCACCGGACGTTCCAGTCGTCGGGCACGACGTTCGCCTCGTCCGGGTGCACGAGCGCCCAGTACACGATCGACACCACGCGGCTCGGGGAGCGTCCGACGTCACCGAACGCGTAGAGCTGCTCGAGGTACCGCGGCTGGACCTTCGTCGTCTCGCGCAGTCGGGCGGCCGCGGAGTCCTCGAGGCCCTCGTCGTCGCCGACCCAGCCGCCGGGGAGCGCCCAGGAACCCTCGAACGGTTCGGCGACGCGACGGACGAGCGGCATCCACAGCGCCGGGGCCCCGGTGTCGGGGTGCGGGCGCAGTGCGACGATCACGGTGGAGACCGCGACGCGGATGCCTGCTTCGTCCATGGTGGAGATAGTGTCAATCTGACTCGAAGTGTTCGGGTTGGGATGACACTATCACTGCCGACGCGGTGCGCTCGTCATGAGCCGGAAACAGATCGTCACGGGGCCGAAAACTCCCGAGGGGCCGCCGCGGTTAGCGTGGAGGACATGACGACGGTGACGAGGGTGCATGCCGTGGTGTCGGGGACGGTCCAGGGGGTCGGCTTCCGGTACTGGACCGCTCGGAAGGCGGACGGGCTCGACCTCGTCGGCTACGCGAGGAACCTCTGGGACGGCACGGTGGAGGTCGAGGCAGAGGGACCCTCGGTCGCCGTGGACTCGCTGGTCGAGTGCCTGCGCACCGGGCCGCCGTCGGCCACGGTGACCGACGTCAGCCTGCGGTCGGTGGTGCCGCACGGCGACGCCGACGGGTTCGCGATCCTGCACTGAGCGGACGTGCATGGGAGCTGCGCCGACGACCGGCCGGCTCGGCACCGATCGTTCACCTGCGGATGTCGGAGCGAAGCGGAATAATCGCATCCACTCAGGGAGTTGGCCTGTCTGCGCGTCCTGCGCCACACCCGTTCCACCCGTCGTGACCCACCAGGAGCACCCGCATGACCCAGGCCGTCGATTCCGCCCCCCGCACGGGAAGCGTCTCGCAGCCGTCCGCTGCCGAGACCCGACTCGTGATCGGGCTGCTGCTCGTCTCCGCGTTCGTCGTCATCCTCAACGAGACCATCATGGGCGTGGCCCTGCCCCGGCTCATGGACGACCTGGACATCAGCGCCGCGACCGGCCAGTGGCTGACCACCGGCTTCCTGCTCACCATGGCGGTCGTCATCCCGATCACCGGGTTCCTGCTGCAGCGCTTCAACACCCGACCGGTGTTCGTCTGGGCGATGGGCCTGTTCTCCGTCGGCACGCTGATCGCCCTGCTCGCGCCGGGCTTCACCGTCCTGCTCGTCGGCCGCATCGTGCAGGCCAGCGGCACCGCGATCATGATGCCGCTGCTCATGACGACGGTCCTGACCCTCGTCGACCCCGCACACCGTGGCCGCATCATGGGCAACATCTCGATCGTCATCTCGGTCGCTCCGGCCATCGGCCCGACGATCTCCGGCCTGATCCTCAACGCGTTCTCATGGCGCTGGCTGTTCGGCTTCGTGCTGCCCATCGCGATCGCGGCGCTCATCCTCGGCATGGTCAAGGTGCAGAACGTCTCGACGCCGCGCAAGGCACCGATCGACGTCGTCTCGGTCATCCTCTCCGCCTTCGCGTTCGGCGGCATCGTCTACGGCCTGTCCAGCATCGGTGAAGCCGGCACGACCGGTCCGCTCGTCCCGGTGACCGCCCTGGTCGTCGGTGCCGTGGCCCTCGCGGTGTTCATCGTCCGGCAGACGCGCCTGCAGCGCACCGACAGCGCCCTGCTCGACCTGCGCACCTTCCGCACCCGTGGCTTCACGGTGCCGATCGTCGCGATGGGCCTGAGCTTCATGGCGATGTTCGGCACGCTCATCCTGCTGCCGATCTACCTGGAGCGCGTGCTCGGCCTCGAGGTCCTGCAGGTCGGCCTGCTGCTGCTCCCCGGTGGGCTGCTGATGGGCCTGCTCTCCCCCGTCGTCGGTCGCATCTACGACCGCCGTGGCCCGCGCGTGCTGCTCATCCCCGGATCGATCATCGTCAGCGCCGTGCTCTGGGCGCTCTCCACCGTGGGCGTCGACACCAGCGTCTGGTTCGTCCTCGGTGCGCACGTGGTGCTGAGCATCGGCCTGGCCCTGACCTTCACGCCGCTGTTCACCGCGGCGCTCGGCGGGCTGCCCCCGAAGCTGTACTCGCACGGCAGCGCGGTGCTCGGCACGGCGCAGCAGCTCGCCGGTGCGGCGGGCACGGCCCTGTTCGTCACGCTGCTGACGATCGGTGCGGCCACCGCCGTCGAGGGCTCCGGTGCCCGTGGGGTCCAGGTGGCCACCGCGTCGGGCGTCGGCACCGCCTTCATGGTCGGCGCGATCATCTCGCTGTTCGGCATCCTGGCGTCGGTGTTCGTCCGCCGGCCCGAGGTGCCCGAGGGCGCGCCGACGCCCCCGCCCGTCCACTGACCGACGAGCCTCGCGCACCGACCGACGAGCCCGGCCGGACGCCGAACCCGTGACGGGACCGGCGCCCGGCCCGCGCCCGTCTCCGGACCGCGTGGCAGGGTGGGCGCCATGCGGTCGACGACGAGCGAGCTCAACTGGTCCGGCACGGTCACGTACACGGCCGGACGGGTGGTCCGCCCGTCGTCGATCGACGAGGCCGCCCAGGTCGTGGCCGACGCCGATCGGGTGCACGGCCTCGGCACCCGGCACTCGTTCAACGACGTCGCCGATACCGCAGGCACCCTGCTCGACCTGACCGGCATCCCCACCGACCTGGTCGTCGACACCGAGCACCGCACCGTCACGCTCGGGGCCGGCACCCGGTACGGCGACGTGGCGGCCGACATCGACCGTGCCGGGTTCGCCCTGCACAACACGGGGTCCCTGCCGCACATCTCGGTCGGGGGTGCGGTCGCGACCGGCACCCACGGTTCCGGCACGACACTGGGCTCGCTCGCCACCGCCGTGCGCGCGTTCGAGGTGCTCGGTCCGGACGGCTCCGCCCGGACGATCGACCGGACGGACCCCGCGTTCGACGGTGCCGTG
Organism: Curtobacterium sp. MMLR14_002; assembly: GCF_001864975.1. Classification (NCBI taxonomy): domain Bacteria; kingdom Bacillati; phylum Actinomycetota; class Actinomycetes; order Micrococcales; family Microbacteriaceae; genus Curtobacterium; species Curtobacterium sp. MMLR14_002. The sequence continues at coordinate 91,342 of NZ_MJGT01000052.1, read as the reverse complement.
CTGCACCTCGGACTGCTCGGCATCGTGACCCGGGTGACCCTCGACGTGGAACCCGCCTACCGGATGCGTCAGGACGTCTACGGCGCGATCCCCTGGGACACCTTCACGGCGAACGCCGCCGAGGTGCACGCCACCGCGTACTCGGTGTGCGCCTACACGGTGTTCGGCGACGCGATCACCGAGGTCCTGGTGAAGTCGCGCGTCCCCGAGGGCGCCGAGGACGTGCCGGTCCCGGAGACCTTGGCCGGCGCACGGCGCCTGCCCGGCACCCCCGGCGACGACCGCCGGACCGCGCGCGACGGCTCGGTCGGCCCGTGGTGGGACCGCCTGCCGCACTTCCCGATCGGGTCCGTCCCGAGCCACGGGTCCGAGGTGCAGAGCGAGCACTTCGTCCCGCTCCGGCACGCGGCGGCCGCCCTCGACGCGCTCCGGGGGCTCGCCGACCGGATCCAGCCGCACCTGCACGTCTGCGAACTCCGGACGATGGCCGCGGACGACCTCTGGCTCAGCCCGACCCAGGGCGAGGACGTCCTCTGCATCGCGTTCACCTGGAAGAAGCACCCGACCGAGGTCGCCGCGCTCCTGCCCGACCTGGAGTCCCGGCTCGCGGCCTTCGACGGCCGACCGCACTGGGGCAAGATGAGCTCGCTCGACCACGCGGCGATCGCCGGGCTGTACCCGCGGCTGGCGGACTTCCGCGACCTCGTCGCCCGGGCCGACCCGGAGCGGACGTTCGCATCCGCGTTCGGCGAGCGGGTGCTCGGGACCTGACCCGGGCCTCCAGGCCGTGCCCCGCTAGTCGGTCGTGAACGCGAGCGGCGTGATCGTCCGCGTCTCGCCGTCCCAGTGCCGCACGCCGCCGACGTCGAGCGTCTCCGGCAGCGGCACGGCGCGCAGCGCAGCGACGGCGCGCGGCAGGTCCTCGTCGCGCACCCGGCGGGCCAGCGTGACGTGCGGCGACCAGTGCCCGGGCACCGACGTCTCGACGCCGCCGGGGGCGACCGCGTGCACCTCGCCGTGGAAGGTCGTGAGCGCCGCGTCGAGGACCACCGCGCGCACGAGGACCGACCGACCGGCACCCGCGGGGAAGAGCAGCAGCCCGCCGAGCCGGATCGAGGTCGGCACCGACGTGCGGAACCCGGCCGGCACGGGCAGCGTGTCCCCGGCGGCCAGGGTGACGTGCGGGGCGTTCGACGGCGACGGGTGCCGACCGAGGCTCGGCAGGTCGGCGTCGATCAGGGCCTGCCAGGCGGACCGCACGGCGGCGTCCGACTCCGGGCCGAGGACGAGTTCGATGCTGCGCACGATCCGAGTCAACCAAGTCGTGTCGGGACGCGTGCTCCGACGCAGGCGGCACGGATCGAGTGCTGCGTAACACGACGGAACGGAACTCGCACCGGGGGTGGACCGCACGTCACACTCGTCTCCACGCCGCGGACCACCGCGGCTCCCCCACACGCACTGCCCACGAGGAGCACCAGCATGTCCGCAGCCCCCGCACTGCCCGAGAAGCCGAAGGGCAAGCGCCCGATCGGCTGGATCGTCGCCGCCGCGATCGTCGTCGTGGCCATCGTCGTCGCCGTCGTCGTCGGAGCCCTCCGCTCCGGGAGCAACGACGCCGGTGCCGCTGGTGACGCCGCCCCGAAGACCGTCACGATCGGTGTCTCGGACAAGTCGCTCGGCTACTGGAGCACGTACACGAAGCTCGCGAAGGACAAGCTCAACGTCACCGTGAAGCTGACGAACTTCTCGGACTACTCGCTGCCGAACCCCGCCCTCAAGGACGGCCAGCTGGACATCAACCAGTTCCAGCACATCCAGTACCTGGCGGACTACAACGTCACCTCGAACGACGACCTGCAGCCGATCGGTTCGACCGCCGTCTACCCGCTGCCGCTCTACGCGACGAAGTACGACAAGCCGTCCGAGCTGCCCGCGAACGCGAAGGTCGCGATCCCGAACGACTCGATCAACCAGGCCCGTGCGCTCCTGATCCTGCAGGCGGCCGACCTGATCACGTTGAAGGACGGCGGGTCGGCGTTCTCCACCGCCGACGACATCGAGACGAAGAAGGTCGACGTCCAGCCCCTCGACGCCTCGCAGACCGCGAACGCGCTGCAGCAGGGCTCCGTCGCCGCCGCCGTCGTGAACAACAACTTCGCCACCGCCGCCGGTCTGCCGATCTCGGACGCGATCTACCAGGACGACCCCTCGAGCGCGAGCGCCGCCCCGTACGTGAACGTGTTCGCCGTCCGCGACGAGGACAAGGGCAACAAGACCTACCTCGACCTGGCGGAGCTGTTCCAGGACGACGCCGTGCAGAAGGCCTTCGCGAAGGACCTGCCCGAGGCCGTCGCCCGCGACGAGAGCGCCTCGAAGCTGCAGGACGAGCTCGCCCAGGTCGAGCAGGACGCGAAGGCGGCCAAGCAGTAGTGCCGGTCCTCGTCGAACTCCGCGGCGTCTCGAAGCACTACCGCCGCGCCGACACCGGCGAGACCGTGGTGGCCGTCGAGGACGTCTCCCTGGACGTGCACCAGGGAGAGGTCCTCGGCGTCATCGGGTACTCCGGTGCCGGCAAGTCCACCCTGGTCCGCCTGGTCAACGCGCTGGAACTGCCGAGCTCCGGCACGGTGACCGTCGCGGGCCGCGAACTGACGGCGATCCCCGAGCGGGACCGCCGTCTGGCGCGTCGCAACATCGGGATGATCTTCCAGCAGTTCAACCTGTTCCGGTCCCGCACGATCGCCGGCAACGTCGCGTACCCGCTCAAGGTCGCCGGCGTGCCGAAGGCCGAGCGGAACCGTCGCGTCGCCGAGCTGCTCGACTTCGTGGGCCTGCTCGAACGCGCCCACGCCTACCCGGAGCAGCTGTCCGGCGGCCAGAAGCAGCGCGTCGGCATCGCTCGCGCCCTCGCCGCGTCGCCGGACCTGCTGCTCGCCGACGAGGCGACCAGCGCCCTCGACCCGGAGACCACGTCCGAGGTGCTCGCGCTGCTCCGCCGGGTCAACCGGGAGCTCGGCGTCACCATCATCGTCATCACGCACGAGATGGACGCCGTCCGGCAGATCGCCGACCGGGTCGCCGTGATGGAACAGGGTCGGGTCGTCGAGGTCGGGGACGTCTACGACGTGTTCTCGACCCCGAAGACCGGCGCCGCGCAGCGCTTCGTCCGCACCGCGCTGCACGACCGGCCCTCCGCCGAGACGCTCCGGCGCCTGCGGGACCGCCACCCGGGTCGGCTCGTCACGGTGCAGATCACCGACGAGGCCGGGCTGCAGAACCGCATCGACGCCGCGTTCCGCGCCGCCGGGATCACCGCCGAGCTCGTCTACGGCGGGGTCGGCGAGATCCGGGAGCGTCGGATCGGGTCGCTCACCTACGAGCTGAGCGCGCCCGGCGCCGAGCCCGACGCCATCGATCGCGCGATCGCCGCGCTGCGCGCTGACGGCGTCACGACCGACGAGGAGGCCGCCGCGTGAACAACAACTCGTTCCAGAGCGTGATCGACACGTTCGACGTCTTCCTCGCCGCCATCCGCGACACCATCGTGATGTCGCTGATCTCGCTGGTCATCGCCGGGGTCATCGGCCTCGCGCTCGGCCTGCTGCTCTACGCGACCCGGCCGGGCAACGTCCTCGGCAACCGCACCGCGTACACGGTGCTCAACGTGTTCGTGAACCTGATCCGCCCGATCCCGTTCGTGATCTTCCTCGCCGCGATCGCGCCACTGTCGCGGGTCGTCGTGCAGACCACGATCGGTGTCCCCGCGGTGACCTTCGCGATCTCGTTGGCCGCGGCCTTCGCGGTGTCCCGGATCGTCGAGCAGAACCTGCTGTCGGTCGACCCGGGCGTCGTCGAGGCTGCTCGGGCCTCGGGTGCGCACCCGGTCTCGATCCTGCTGACCGTGCTCATCCCCGAGGGTCTCGGCCCCCTGATCCTCGGCTACACGTTCATCTACATCGGCATCGTCGACATGACGGCGCAGGGTGCGCTGATCGGTGGTGGCGGGCTCGGCGAGTACGCGATCACCTACGGCTCGCAGCGCTACGACTGGTGGGTGGTCTACGTCTCGGTGGCGGCGATCGTCGTCATCGTGCAGCTCGGCCAGTTCATCGGCAACCGCTTGGCGCGGGCGACGCTGCGTCGCTGACGCGGGCGGGTTCCGAGGGCAACCGCCTGGAGGCCCGGTGCCGGTCCACGAGACCGGCACCGGGCCTCCGGTGCGTCGCCGCCCGGACGGACGCGCCCAGCGTCGTGCGCCGAGCGGTCACGACTCCCCGCTCACCTCCGCCGAAGTCACACGCACCGTCGCCCGACGCCCCCGCAACCGACACTTCCCGACCACTCGGCGGCGCGCACACGGCATGTCGTGCGACCTCGGCATGCACCTCCGACGCGCCCGACGGCCCCCTGCCGAGCGGTCACAACTCCCCGCTCACCTCCGCCGAGGTCGCACGAACCGTCGCCCGACGCCCCCGCAACCGACAGTTCGGGACCACTCGGCGACGCACCCGCGGCATGTCGTGCAACTCGCACGCGCCCGCCGACGCTCCGGACGGCCCACCGCCGAGCGGTCACAACTCCCCGCCCACGTCCGCCGAGGTCGCACGAACCGTCGTTTACCGGGCCCGCAACCGACAGTTCCCGACCACGCGGCGATGCGCACGCGGCATGTCGTGCGACCTCGGCACGCACCGCCGACGCGCCCGAAGGCCCACCGCCGAGCGGTCAGACCCCCGCTCACCTCCGCCGAGGTCGCACGAACCGTCGCCCGACGCCCCCGCAACCGACAGTTCGGGACCACTCGGCGCCGCGCACACGGCACGTCGTGCGACCTCGCCACGCGCCCTCCGACGCTCCCGACGGCCCACCGCCGAGCGGTCACGACTCCCCGCTCACCTCCGCCGAGGTCGCACGAACCGTCGCCCGCCGGGCCCGCAACCGACAGTTCCCGACCACGCGGCGATGCGCACGCGGCATGTCGTGCGACCTCGGCGGCCGGCACGAGCGGCCGCCGACGCGGGTCAGGCGGCGGGAGCCTCGACGGTGGTGACGGCGCCGGTCTCGCCGGGGTGCTCGTAGTGCGCACGGACCAGGATCGGGCGGTGGTCGGAGATACCGGCCGGCAGGGTCTCGACGCCCGCGATGTGCAGGCCGACACTCGTCGCGAAGTCGAAGTGGCCGGTGAACTTGCGGTAGCGCAGGTAGGTCGGCTGGTCGGACAGCGACAGCGCGAACCCGCCCTGCTCGATCTTGCGGCGCAGGTTCGTCTGGAACCACGGGTAGTTGAAGTCGCCGACCATGACCGCGGGGACGTCCTTCGCAAGTTCGCGCAGGAACTGGTGCGCGGCCTCGATCTGCTTGCGGCGCAGGGAGTTCGTCGCGGTCAGCGGTGAGGCGTGGAACGAGGCGACGACGACCTCGGCATCGGCCTCGGTGTCACGCAGGTGCATCGCGATGAGCCGTTCGTGTGCGGGTGCGAGGACCCGGTCGTGCAGCGACTTCTGCAGCGAGTGGATGCTGAAGTCCTGCACCTCGAAGCGGTCGTCGCGCTTGTAGATCGCGAGCCCGAGCCGGTTGGTGCGGGTCGACGCGGCGAGCGAGAGGCCGCCGATCGACGGTGCGAGGTCGTTGCTGTCGCACTCCTGCACGCACAGGACGTCGGCGTCGGACGCCTCGGCCAGTGCGGCGAGCTCGCTGTTCGCGGTGTGCTCGCGGAGGTTGTAACTGACGACACGGAGCTGCGTGGGCTGCACGGTCTGCTCTGATGCGATCGTGCTCTGCTGCTCTGGCGCGGCCATGCTGCCTTCCTGTCCGGGTGTTCCGGTCACCCTGCCGCGGTCACCGTACTCGGGTACCGCGGACGGTTGCTGAGACTGTAACGCCTGCCGGGTTTCGTCCGTGTGACCGTGACGGAAACGGACAGCGGCGGGATCAGGCACGGACACGGCGGACCGGACGGACGGTGTCGCCCGCTGTGCGACTCATCAGGATGCCCTCCACGCAGGCGACCACGAGCAGGGCGGCGATGACCCAGAACGCGGCCGCGTACGGCCCGTCGCCGCCCAGCCCGGAGGCCGCGCGGATGACCACGGCGGCGACGGCGACACCGAAGCCCGCGGCGGTCTGCTGCAGCGTCGACGACAGCGTGTTCGCGGGGGTCATGTCGGCCTGCTCGACGTCGGCGAAGGCGATGGTGTTGTACGCCGTGAAGCCCACGGAGCGGGCGGCACCACTGACGACGAGCAGGACGGCGAGCAGCCAGAACGGGGTGTCCTCGGTCATGAACGCCATCGCGACCACGGTCAGCGCGGCGACGGCCGACGACACGATGATCACCGGGCGGTAGCCGAACCAGCGGAGGAACGGGGTCGTCATCGGCTTGATGCCGAGGTTGCCGACGAACACCCACAGCACCGCGGACCCGGCGAGCACGGCGCTCCAGCCCCAGGCGTCCTGGAACAGCAGCGGGAGCACGAACGGCACCGCGGACACCGCCAGGCGGAACAGGCCGCCGCCGGCGTGCGACACCCGGAAGGTCTCGAGTCGGAACGCGTCGAGCCCCATGATCGGGTGCGGAGCCCGGCGGAAGTGCCGGATCGCCAGCCAGCAGCACACCGCGCCGAGGACCCCGGAGACGACGACCGCGGTGACCGGCACGACGTCCAGCGCGAGCAAGGACGCCATGACCACGAGCGAGCCGAGCCCGACGCAGGCGAGCAGCGACCCGAACCAGTCGAACGGCACCCGCTGTGCCGCACGCTCCTGTGGTACGAGCACCAGGGCGGCGACGAGGGCGATGACGCCGAGCGGGATGTTGATGAGGAAGATCCAGTGCCACGACAGCGTCTCGACGAGGACCCCGCCGATGAACGGCGCGATGATCGGTGCGGCGAGGGCCGGCCAGGTCAGGATGGCGATGGCGGTGACGAGTTGTTCGCGCCCCGCGCTCCGGAGCACGACGAGCCGGCCGACGGGCACCATGAGCGCCCCACCCAGGCCCTGCAGGATGCGCCACAGCGTCAGCTCGACCAGCCCGGTGGACAGCGCGCACAGGGCCGACGCGATCGTGAACAGCGCGATGGCCCCGGCGAAGACCGTCCGGGAACCGATCCGGTCGGTGAGCCAGCCGGACACCGGGATGAACACCGCGAGGGTCACGAGGTACGCGGTGATCGTGACGCCCACCGCGGCGGAGTCGACCCCGAGGTCACGCCCCATCGCCGGGGCGGCGGTCGCCAGGATCGTGCCGTCCAGCAGCTCCATGAAGAAGGTCCCGGCCACCAGCACGGCGACCGCCGTGCTGTGCGTCCGTCGTCTGGGTGTCGTCGCCGTCGTCGTCATCGCCCACCGAGACTATGCCCGCGGACGTCCGCGCCGTCACGGACGGGCCGCCCACCGGACGGGACACCGGACGGGACACCGGGCGCGGCACCGACCACCCGCCGGACGCCGAACCCGCCACCCACCGGACGCGACGCGGCGCACACGACGCGGGACGGGCCTCCAGGCGCAGTTCCGGGCGATCCTCATGCTCGGGCCGACTACCCTGGCCGGGTGCCGACCCGACCACCCGAACGCCGAGGAACTCGCGCGTGAGCCGCACCGACAGCGCCGGTGTGGTCGCCGCGGGCACGGCCAGCGGTCGACGACGTGTCCTGGACACCGTGGCTTCCCTGCCGGCGTGGGCGGCGGTCCTGCTCGTCTGGACGGGCGGCCGGGTCCTGTCGACCCTGTGGCTCGCGCTCGCGTACCCGCTCATCGGTCGCGCGCTTCCGGGCAACGCGATCTGGGGCAACGAGCACGGCTTCGGTGCCTTCCTGGTGGCCTGGGACGGGCAGTACTACGAGCAGATCTCGCTGCATGGGTACCCCGACGCGCTGCCGCTGGACGCCGCCGGCAACGTCGCGCAGAACGCCTGGGCCTTCCTGCCGGCGTTCCCCTTCACGATCCGGGCGCTGACCGCCTCGACCGGGGTGCCGTTCGAACTCGGTGCCCCGCTCGTCGCGATCGTCGCCGGGCTGCTCGCCACCTACCTGCTGCACCGCCTGGTGCGGGACCGCGCCGGGCACGCCGCCGCGATGTGGGCGGTCTTCTTCTTCAGCTGCGGTCCGCTGTCGTTCCTGCTGCAGGTCGGGTACGCGGAGAGCATGTTCCTCGCGCTGTCGTTCGGGGCGCTGCTCGCGCTGGAGCGTCGGCGCTACGGGCTCCTGACGGCACTCGGCGTCGCCGCGGCGTTCACCCGCCCCGGTGCCCTGGCGATCCCGCTCGTGCTCGGCGTCGTCGCACTCGTGCGGTGGGTCCGTGCACGGCGCGAGACCGGCCGGGTGTTCGAGGGCTTCCCGCTGCGCGAGCAGGTCCGGGTCGTCGCCGCGGGCCTGACCATGGTCCTCGCCGGGCTCGCCTGGCCGGTGATCGCCTCGCACGCCACCGGGACACCGAACGCCTACCTGGAGACCGAGATGTCCTGGTGGGTGAACTTCATCGGCCGCGTGGACTTCGTGCCGCTGACGCCGTGGTTCCTCATCGCGGGCCGCTGGCTCGGCGTGGGCGGGATCCTGATCGTGGTGTTCCTGCTCGTCGCGTACCCGATCTGGCTGCTCCGCCGGTCGACGCTGCGGCTCGGGCCCACGACGGTGCTGTACTCGGCCGCGTACGCGCTCTACATCTTCGCGGTGTCGCTGCCGATGGCCTCGACCCCGCGGCTGCTCATGCCGCTCGCGCCGCTGTTCGGGTCGCCCGAGCTGGTCGCGAAGCCCTGGATGCGGTGGACCTTCGTGACGGCCGCGCTGGCCGGGCAGCCGGTGCTGGTCGCGGTGCTGTGGCTGCTCGGCCCTCCGTGAGCGGCTGACGCACAGCCCTCGCAGGCGGCGGCACGTCGCCCGCGCACCGCGCACAAGCACAAGCACCGCGCGCGGCGCCCCGACATAACGCGACGCCGCCGTCCGGACAGGACGACGGCGTCACGCGTCAGGCGTCGCGCCTCAGAGCTCGACCGTGCCGTGGTCGCCGGTGTCCGGCTGGCTCTGCTTACCGAGCGCCGCCTTGAACATCTGCACCAGGCTGCCGACCGGCCCGGTGTCCTGGGTCCAGTACTCGACCGAGACCCCCTCGACCGTGAGCAGCCGGATCGACGGGTCCTGGCGGCCCTCGGGGAACCAGGCCTCGGCGAACGGGGACCACAGTTCGTCGACGACCGAGTCGTCCTGGGTCACGGTCGCGGTCCCGGCGATGGACAGGTACCCGCCCTGCGACTCGATCGAGACGTTGACGTGCGGGTTCCGCGCGATGTCCTCGACCTTCTCGCTGCCGTCCTGCACCAGGAACCGCAGGGTCCCGTGGAACGTCTTGTCCTGCACCGCGAGGGGCCTGGCGTGCAGGTTCCCGTCCTCGCTCACCGTGGTGAGCAGGGCCGTGTGGGCGCCGTGGACGATGTCCGAGATGGCGGCGCGCTGGTCCGTCTGTGTGTCGGTCATGGTGCTCCTTTGCGTCATGCGCCCCGCTTCCGCCGACGTGCGACCGTCGGTGCACGGGGCCGTACCGTTCCGACCAGTGTGCCCCTCCGGCGCTGGACGCGTCAGCCCGGCGCGTCGACGTGGCCCGGTCGCGGTCGGCCTGGAGGCCCGGTGCACGCCCGCCACGCCGCCCCCGCCCGGCGCGCGCCGGCCTCCGAGCCGTGCATGCGTGTGCAGGAAGCGACACCACACGCGTCGATCGACAGGTGGAACGTCGTTGCATGCACACGCACCGGATGCGTGTGCATCGAGCGACCGGACACGAGTCGATCGACGCGCGGATCGTCGGAACATGCGCTCGCACGGAACCGGCGGGCGGCACCGTGGGCGGGCCAGCCGGCGTCAGGCGGGTTCGCGGATCGTGGTCTCGACGTCGACGACCTGCGGGATCTTCGGCATCGAGGCGAAGCCGAACGCCACGGGCGGGTCGAGCGGCGCCAGGTCTCCGAGGGGCTCCCCCGCCCAGGTCCCGCGCACACCGGTGACGTCGTGCGCCCCGGTGACGCCGTAGTACTCGCGCCGGCCGTTGCCCGCCGAGCCCGCGGTACCGGACCCGGGCGCGAGCAGCCGTGCCACGGGGTCGATCGCGGCGAGCCAGCGCGGGTCGCGGGCGATCGGCTTCGGGACGATGCGCAGGATCCGGCCGAGCGGCGAGATGCCGCCGACGTCGATCGAGGCCTGCAGCGCCCCGGCGGACAGCTCGAGGCCGCTGGCCGTGCGGCGGGCCCGGACGTCGACGACCGAGACGGTGTCGAAGCGGTAGGTGCCGGAGACGTACGCGGCGACGATCTCGTCGGGCGCGAGCAGCACGCTGGTGCCGTCGGGCAGCTCGAGGAACACGTCCGTGAACGGCCCGAACGGCGAGCGGTCCCACATGCCGACGACGATCCGGACGCCCGAGGTGGTGCCGACGCCCATGATCCGGCCGCGGAACCGGCGTTCGACGACGGAGTCGGAGGCGTGACCAGCAGCGGGACCGGAGGCGTGGTCGGGGCGTGACGACATGCCCTGGACCGTACCCGCGGCCCCCGTGAGCCGATCTCGGCGGCCGCCCCGGGCCTCCCGGCCGTTGCCCGCGCGCCCGTGCCCGACGGAACCGGGACGCAAAACACCGGTGTCCACGCTCCGAACACCCGTGAAGGGTGGTGTGGAGCGCGAACACCGGTGTCTTGCGGACCGGACCGGACCCCGGACGGGCCCGCGACCGTCAGGCGACGGGGACGGGCTGCGCCAGCAGCTCGCGCACGCGGGGTGCGACCTCGGTGCCGTAGAGCTCGATCGAGCGCATCATGTCGGCGTGCGGCAGACGACCCGTGGCGTACCGCATGTCGAAGCGCGAGGCGCCGAGGATCCGCATGTTGCGCGCGACCTTCCGGGCGACGGTCTCCGGGGAGCCGACGTAGAGCGAACCGCCGGCCGACAGGCTCGCGCGGTACCCGGCGACGTCGAGGGGCGGCCAGCCGCGCTCCCGGCCGAGCTGGTCGGTGACGGCCTTGTGGTACGGCCAGTAGCGCTCGGCGGCCTCTTCGTCGGTGGCGGCCACGAAGCCCGGGGAGTGCATGGCGATGGGCTGCTGCGGCAGGTCGAGCTGCGCGAGGGCCTGGCGGTACAGGCGCGAGAACGGGGCGAACTGGGCGGGCTGCCCGCCGATGATGGCGAGGAACAGCGGCAGGCCGTAGGACGCGGCACGGATGACCGACTGCGGGGAGCCACCGACACCGATCCACGTCGGGATGGCGCCGTGCTCGAGCTTCGGGAAGACGTCCTGGTCGACCAGGCCCGCACGCTTCGTGCCGGACCAGGTCACGGCGTCGCCGCCGCGCAGGGCTGCCCAGAGCTGGAGCTTCTCCTCGAACAGGACCTCGTAGTCGCTCAGCTCGTAGCCGAACAGGGGGAACGACTCGGTGAAGGATCCACGACCCAGGATGACCTCGGCGCGGCCGTTCGACAGGGCGTCGACGGTGGCGAAGCGCTCGTACACGCGGACGGGGTCGTCGGAGGACAACACGGTGACCGCGGAGCCCATCCGGATGCGCTCGGTGCTGGCGGCGATCGCGGCGAGGACGACCTCGGGGGCACTCACGACGAAGTCGGCTCGGTGGTGCTCCCCGACGCCGATGAAGTCGACGCCGACCTGGTCAGCGAGGACGGCCTGGTCGACGACGTCGCGGATGCTCTGCGCGTCGGACTGCAGGCTGCCGTCGGCGCGCTCGGTGACGTCACCGAAGGTGTCGAGGCCGAGCTGCAGCGGTCCGATCCGGTCGGGTGCGGGCGGCGGGACGTCCGAGGGACGGTCGGTGCCGAATGCGTTGCTCATGGTGTCCTCCTGGTCGCACTTCCATGCGTTTGCATCAACATAGCACGGCCGCGGCGTGCGCGCACCGGGCCCGGACCGGGGTCGGCGACCGGTTCGGCGGCCGGGTCGGCACGGGCCCGGACCGGGGTCGGCCAGCCCGGACGAGTACGGTCACCCGCATGCCGAACCTCCCCGACCAGACCGGACGCCGCATCGTCGTCACCGGGTCCAACAGCGGCACCGGACAGGAGGCCGCCCTGCGCCTCGCCGGAGCCGGCGCCAGCGTCGTGCTCGCCGTCCGCAGCACCGAGAAGGGCGAGACCGCCGCCGCGGGCATCCGCGCCGTCCACCCCGCAGCCGACGTGGAGGTCCGCGAACTCGACCTCGCCGACCTGGCGAGCGTCCGCCGCTTCGCCAGCGGCATCGTCGACGAGGAACGTCCGATCGCCGTCCTGGTCAACAACGCCGGCGTGATGGCCCCGCCGGAGCGCTTCGAGACCGTCGACGGATTCGAGCTGCAGTTCGGCACGAACTTCCTCGGCCCGTTCGCCCTGACGAACCTGCTGCTGCCGTCGCTGCTGCGTGCGCGCACGCCCCTCGCCGACGGTCCCCTGGCCGAGGCACCCCGGGTCGTCACGATGTCGAGCCTCGCCGCGATCCCCGGCCGGATCCGCTTCGCCGACCTGCAGTGGGAGCGCGGCTACAACGGCTGGCGCGCCTACGCGCAGTCGAAGCTCGCCGACCTGCTGCTCGCGCTGCACCTGCACCGCCTGACGGTCGAGGCCGACGTGCCCCTGGTCAGCACCGCCGCCCACCCCGGCTACACCCGGACGAACCTGCAGGCCGCGGGGCGCTCGCTCGGTCGGTCGAAGCCGGTGCGGTCGAGCAACCGCGCCCTGCCGTTCACCCAGGCCGTCGAGCAGGGCACCGAGCCGCTGCTGTACGCGGCGGTCGGGCCGAACGCCGTGGGCGGCGCGTACTACGGCCCCTCGGGTCCGTTCGGCATGACCGGTCCGACCACCACCGTGTCGATCCCCGGGTCCGCGCGGAGTGCCGACCTCGCCCGCTCGCTCTGGGCCGTCGCCGAGGACCTCACCGGGACGCGCCCGCCGCTCTAGACGAGACGCCTCGCACGGTGCGAGGGGCGTCGCGGCCCGTGCGAGGTTCCGGACGTGGTGCGAGGGGGCGCGGGTCGCACCGAGGACGCAACCTCGCACCACTCGGACGCCCTGCGCGCTGGGATGCGAGCGAGCGGCACGGCCGGGAGGCCCGGGTCCGGTCCGGCACGCCGCCAGCGTCAGGCGCGGTGCAGCTCCACCGCCCCGTCCAGCTTCCCGGGTTCGGTCAGGCGGGCGTGCTGCAGGACGGTGCGGCCCGGCGCGATCGACGCGGCGACGATCGACAGGGTCGTCATGTGCCCCTCGGCCTCGTGCACGTCGCGGAGGATCGCGTCGGGGTGGTCGCTCGGCAGCGCCGCGGACTCCGCCAGCACGCCGAACCAGCCGCCCCAGCCGTCCCCGGCGTCGCCACCGGAGTCCACGGTGCGGAGTTCGTCGAACGGGCCGAGCACCGGCGGGCCGGCCGGGGCGTCGACGGCGCGGAAGGCCTCGAGCCAGCGACCGATGCGCGGCGCCGCGGGGTCGTCGGCCGCACCGTGCGTGACCATGTGGACGCCGGGGCCGAGGTCGGTGGTGCGGACCTGTTCGCCGTCCCAGGTCAGCACCGAGGCGCCCTCGGCCGTGGCGCGCACCAGGTTGAAGGCCCGCGTGGTCGGCAGCGTGCCGTCGTGTCCGGGCAGCAGGTCGTCGGCGACGGCGTCCACCGGCACCACCCCGCGGGTCGTCCACGTGCCGTCGACGCTCGTCACGGGTTCGGCGCGGTTGAGCACCACGGCCAGGCCGGCTCGGTCGGACGCGGCGAGCCACGCACCACCGGCGGAGCGGTCACGGACACCACGGAGGTCCGGGTCGCGGTCCGGCCACCAGGCGGCGGGCGGGTCCCACGGGCGTTCGGGTGACTCGTCCCGCAGGGCGAGCACGGTGACGGGCCACGCGGACCCGGGGTCGACGCGGACGACGACGGTGCACATGCCGTCGATCCTCGCACGTGGCCCCGGTAGCGTGAGCCAGGTGAACGCAGCAGCAGAGCGCGCCCTGACCGTCATCGTGGGTATCACCGGGGGCATCGCCGCCTACAAGGCCGTCGGGGTCGTCCGCGACCTGGTCAAGCGCGGCCACGACGTGCACGTCGTCCCGACCGAGGGCGCCCTGCGCTTCGTCGGGCTCCCGACGCTCGAGGCCCTCAGCCGCAACCCCGTCACCACGAGCGTGTGGGACGACGTCGCCGAGGTGCGCCACGTCGCGCTCGGTCGCCGGGCGGACCTGGTCGTCATCGCCCCGGCCACCGCCGACTCGCTCGCCCGGATGGCGCACGGCCTGGCGAGCGACCTGCTCGGCACGACGCTGCTCGCGACCGAGGCGCCCGTCGTCGTCGCTCCGGCGATGCACCCGCAGATGTGGGAGCACCCCGCGACCCGTGCGAACGTCGCCACGCTGCGTGACCGCGGCGTCCACCTGGTCGGCCCGGTCGTCGGCGCGCTCACCGGCGACGATGCGGGCATCGGTCGGATGGCGGAGCCCGAGGACATCGTCGCCGCAGCGCTCGCCGTGCTCGACCAGCACCCCGCCCCCGCCGGCCGCCGCAGTGCTGAGACCGGCACCGCGGCCAGCACCGGGGCCCGTGGTGAGCAGGGCGACCTGGCCGGCGTCCGTGTCGTCGTCAGCGCGGGCGGCACCCGCGAGCCCTTCGACCCGGTGCGGTTCGTCGGCAACCGTTCGAGCGGCCGCCAGGGCATCGCGATCGCCGCCGACGCCGTCCGTCGCGGCGCGTCCGTGACCCTCGTCGCCGCGAACGTCGAGGGCTCGCTGACCGCCGGGCTGGACGCGACCGTGGTGCCCGTCGGGTCCGCGCTCGAACTCGCCGAGGCCGTGCACACCGCCGCCACCGAAGCCGACGTCGTCGTGATGACCGCCGCCGTCGCCGACTACCGTCCGGCCGAGGTGCTCACCGAGAAGCTCAAGAAGGACGCGCAGGGCGAGCGCATGACGCTCGAGCTGGTGCGGAACCCGGACGTGCTCGCCGACCTCGTGGCGGCACGGCGGACCGGGCAGATCATCGTCGGGTTCGCCGCCGAGACCGAACCCGACCGGGACGCGCGGATCGAGCTCGGGCGCGCCAAGATCAACCGGAAGCCCGCGGACCTGCTCGTCGTGAACCACGTCGGCTGGTCGGCCGGCTTCGAGCGCGAGGAGAACGCGATCGAGGTCCTGGTGCCCGGTGGCGAGGTGGTCCGCGAGACCTCCGGCACGAAGGCCGAGGTGGCGACCGCGGTCCTCGACCTCGTCGCGACCGCACTGACGTGAACGGGCACTGACGTGAACGGGCACTGACGTGGAGAAGCGGCACTGACCTGGTTCCGAGGACCGGCGAGCACGATGGGGCGCATGCGACGACGTGAGCGGATCCGACGTGCCAACCGCACGGCCACCATCCTGGCTGTGATCCTCGGCGGAGCCGGGATCACCCACTTCCTACGCCCGCGCCACTACGACCGGATCGTGCCGGACGCGCTGCCCCCGCGGTTGACCACGCTGGCCTCCGGGGTGGCCGAGCTGGGCATCGCCGCCGGGCTCGCGTTCCCCGCCACCCGCCGTGCCTCGGGGTGGGCCGCCGCGGCGCTGTTCGCGGCGGTGTTCCCGGCCAACGTCAAGATGGCGAACGACCTGCTCGACCACCCCCGCTCGAGCCGAGCGATGCGGCTGATCGGGGTCCTGCGGCTCCCCCTGCAGCTGCCGCTGGTCCTCTGGAGCATGCGCGTCGGTCGGCACGCACCGAAGCCGTGACCCAGCCGTCGTGGACCCGCGCGGCGGTGCCCTTGCTGCACCGCCCGGTCACCCAGCATGCCTGGGAGGACATCCTGTTCGCGCACTGGCGGCACGACCCGGCGTCGCTGCAGCGGCTCGTCCCCCGCGGGACCCGCCCGGACGTGGTCGACGGCAGCGCCTGGGTGGGGCTGTCGGCGTACGTGTTCCGGGAGACTCGGGTGCCGCCGTTCCCGTCTGCCGGGCGGCTCGGCACCATGACCGAGGTCACGATCGAGGTGCTCACGGTGGACGACCAGGGGCGGCGCGGGGTGACCTACCGCACGGTCGACACCGCGAACGTGCCCGCCATCGTGGCCGCGCACGCACTGCTCGGCGTGCCGTACACGTTCGCGCACGCACGTTCCCGTCGCCGCGGTGACGCGGTGGCGCACCGCTCCGTCCGGCACCCGACCCGCGCGCTGCACCCGGTGCGGTGGGCGCGGTCGCTCCGGCAGGAACGCCCGACCGGTGCGGTGCGCCCGAAGCACGCGGCCTCGGTGCGGGTGACCGCCGGCGAGGTCGTCGACACCCCGCTGGCCGCCGAGCTCACCACCCGCGCCGGCATCCACGCGCGGTACCTGGCGCAGACCCTGTTCTGGCAGCGACAGCACCCGGTGCTCACCACCCGTTCGGCCACGCTCGACCGGCTCGAGGGGGACCTGCCCGACGCCGTCGGCATGCCGGGGTTGTTCGACCGGGCCCCGGACTCCCTGCTCGTGGTCGACCGCACGACCGTCCGGTACGGCTGGGGCGGGGTCGTCCGGTGACGGGCGCACGCTCCGACGCTCAGGCCGACGACCCGTTCGACCTCGACCGCTTCGTCCGGGCCCAGCAGGGTGTTCACGACGTCGCGCTCGACGAACTGCGTCGGGGCCGGAAGTCGTCGCACTGGATGTGGTTCGTGTTCCCGCAGCTGGCCGGCCTGGGGCGGAGCGCCACGGCCGTGCGCTACGCGATCACCGGGACGGACGAAGCCAGCGCCTACCTGGCACACCCGGTGCTCGGGCCCCGTCTGCTCACCGCGGCCGACGTCGCACACGACGCCCCCGCCCGCTCCGCCGACGCCCTGCTCGGGGGCATCGACGCGGTGAAGCTCCGGTCGTCGATGACCCTCTTCGCCCGGGTCGCGACCGACCCACAGCCGTTCGTCGCCGTGCTGGACCGCTGGTACGACGGCGCCGAGGACCCGGCCACGCTCCGCTTGCTCGGAGAGCGCCCGGAACACGAGTGACGCGCGCGACGCACGCGACGCACGACGCGCGTGACCGGCATCTGAACGTCCACACTGACACGCGCTGAGCCGACCGCAACGCCGTTGTCATATCAGGTACGGTGATGCGAGCACGTGCGATGTCGACCGTGCCCGTTCGCCCGGCGCCCCGACGCCGCCGCCCCCGAAGGAGAACGCATGCCGGTCCCCCGCAGCGCCCCGACCGAGCACCAGCTGCTCCGTGACACCGTCCGCCACAAGATCCACGACGCGATCATGGACGGGACGCTCCTGCCCGGGGAACGGCTGAACGACGACGAGCTCATCTCGTGGCTCGGCGTCTCCCGGACACCCATCCGCGAGGCCCTGAGCCAGCTGTCCCGCGCCGGCCTGATCGAGATGGCCCCGAACCGGTACACCCGGGTCACCACGCCGGACCCCGCGGAGGTCATCGAAGCGATGCAGACCCTCGGCGTGCTGTTCGGCGGCGTGGTCCGGCTCGCGGTCCCACGCCTCGGTTCGGCGAGCCGGAAGAAGATCCTGGCCCAGCTCGACAAGACGATCACCGAGCTCGAGGCCCACGAGGTCGCCGCCGTCAACCACGACGCCCTCGACGTCTTCGCCCTGTACGTCGCCGAGTGCGGCAACGAGAACCTGCAGCGCGTCTGCCGCGACACGATGGACGGCCTGGCGTTCCGGCTGCGACTGCCGAACCTCGACGAACTGGTCGACTGGGACCGGATGACCGAGGACTTCCGGCGTCTCCGGGCGGCGACCGAGTCCGGCGACAACGTCGCGGCCGAGCTCGCGACCGAGGCGATCCACCAGCTGCCGGGCGAGAAGCACTGAGTCCACCTGTACCGGCGTACAGGAACCGACCGTCTCGCACACGCGAGGCGGGCGGTCGACGCTCCACGGGCCTCCCGGTCGGCGGCCCGGCCACGCGCGTGACGCTCCCAGTCCCGGGGCCGCGCGGACCGATAGCATCGCTGGCGACCACCTGAACCAGGCACCCGGAGCAGCACATGAACCCCCGCCCGACGGACCGTACCGAGGTCGCCGCACGCCTGGCCGCCGCGGTCGGTCGGATCAACCGACGGGCCCGCACCGACTCGGCCTCGCTCGGGTACGGCATCGTGTCGGCGCTCGCGTCGATCCAGCGGCACGGACCCCTGCGCCCCGGCGACCTGTCGCGGATCGAGGTGGTCACGAAGCCCACGATGACCCGCATCCTGACCGAGCTCGAGCAGCGCGGCTTCATCCAGCGCGAGGCCGACCCGCGCGACGGCCGGGCGTTCATGGTGACGGCCACGCCGGAGGGCATCGAAGCGGTCGAGCAGGCCCGCGCGAACCGCACCGGGATCGTCGCCGAGCTCATCGCCGAGCTCGACGAGTCGGACGTCCAGGCGATCGCCGGTGCCCTGGCCGCGCTCGAGCGTGTCGCCCAGGGCGAGCACGCCCAGGAACCTCACACCTTCTAGGCCTCGTAGGACCGTTACCGAACCGTTACCAAAGCGGTGGACGGACCGTTCTGCCAGCGTTCCTGGACGCGCTGCCCAGTCTGACCGGTCATGGTGTCGGCTCCGCCTGACCGCGGCCACCCCACGGCTGCTCCCGGCGGACGGACGGGCCCCACACCACCGTCCGGTCCTCACCGGCTCGAGGACTCCTCGTCGTCGCCGACGGTGTCACCGACACCGCCAGCCTCCGGCGTGCCCGCACGACCTCGGTCGCGCGAGCGGGAGCCCCTCCCCCACCGAGCCGCCGACCTGCGGAACCGATGCGACACACCCCTGAGCTCCCCACCACGACGGCCTCGACCCGACGTGAAGCCCTGAACACCCCCACCCGCCGGATGCGTCGGGCCCTGCGGCACCGCGCGACGCTGATCGCCGGCGGCGCGGCGGTCCTCGCCGTCGCCGGTGGCGCCCTGACCGTCGGCACGCAGCCCGCCATCGGCGAGGCCCTCGGCATACCGACGGGCACCCCGAGCGCCTCGGCGACCGCGGAGCCCGCCCTGCGCGGCACTGCGCTCGACCGCGCCCAGGCCGCCGCCACGATCACCACGGCGAAGACCGTCATGCAGACCGCGAACCACAAGGTCGACACCTCGGCGCTCGAACAGCGCGTCGACGCCCTGAGCGACTACCCGGACCTGTCCGGCGCTGCGCTGACGAACCGCATCTCGACGACGGTCGCGTCGACCACGCACGTCGCGCAGGCCAGCGCCACGCAGGACAAGCGGGACGTCGATGCGAAGGCCGCGGCCGCAGCGAAGGCCGCAGCCGAGCGGAAGGCTGCCGCCGAGGCAGCGGAGGCCGCCCGGAAGCTCGCCGCCGGCAACACCGTCGCCGGCGCCAAGGCCACGGCGAGCTCGCTCGCGTCCTCGGAGTACGGCTGGGGTGCCGACCAGTTCCAGTGCCTGGACAACCTGTGGACCAAGGAGTCCGGCTGGAACTACCAGGCCGTCAACGCGAACGGCGGCGCGACCGGCATCCCGCAGGCGCTCCCCGGCTCGAAGATGGCCACGATCGCCGCGGACTGGCGCACCAACGCCACCACCCAGATCACCTGGGGCCTGCAGTACATCAGCTCGGCGTACGGCACCCCGTGCGCGGCGTGGGGGCACTCGCAGGCGCACAACTTCTACTGATCGGCGCGGGTCGCGACGGCGACCGGCAGACGGACGGGAGGCCCGTGGCGGATCCGCCACGGGCCTCCCGTCGGTTGCGTGGTCGCGGTCAGCCCACCCGCGCGACGCGCACGTCGACGCGGCTGAGCGCCAGGCCGTGTGCCGCGGCGGTCGCCAGGGCGACGTCGTGGACGGCGCGGGCGACCTCGGGGGCCGGGCGGAAGCCGTCGGTGCCGATGACGACGCGAAGGGCGTCGTCGTCGACGACGATCCGGAGCGGTCCGGTGCTCGTGGCGATGCTGCGGACCGCCTGCACGGCGCTCGCGACCGTCGGGCGGGAGCGGTACAGGTCGGTGACCCCGGGGACCTCGAGGACGACGGCCTCGATCGCGGCGAGGGTCTCGTCGGTGGTGCTCATCGGGCCTCCTCCCGGTCGGTGCCGGGCTCGTCGGTGCCTGTTTCGTCGGTGCCGGGCTCGGGGTCCGGCAGCAGGTCGCGGACGACGACGTCGATCGCCTCGACGAGCAGGTCGGTCTGCTCGGCCAGGGCGCCGGCCACGGCGACGCGGACCAGCTCGGCAGTCGCGGGGATCGACGGCCCGGACGCGATCGCGATCTCGACGACGACCCGGATCGGGGACGCGAGTTCGGTGACGTCACCGTCGAGGTGGCAGCGGGCCACGAGCACGCCCGGGACCTCGTCGCCGGTGCGGCGGATGAGGGACCGGATGGCGCCTTCCGTCATCACGGGGCGCTCGGTCTCGGACAGGGGGCGGAGCGGGACGTCGCGACCGGAGCGGGACTCGATCGAGATGTTCGCCAGGACGCCGCTGATCCAGGACTCGTCGGCCGGGGCCTCGTCGCGGGCGGCCGCCTCGAGCGAGCGGAGCGACGCGTGGCGGACGCGGATGATCGCGGCCAGGGCGTTCTGGCAGGCGGGCGAGTCGTCGATGCTCGGGTCCGCCGGCTGCATGCCGGCGTCGAGGTAGTCGGCGAGTTCGTCGATCGAGTGGCCGTCGAGGTCACCGCGTTCGAGGGCGTCGAGTGCTTCGGGGCTGTCGGGCAGGTCCGGCCGGATGCCGTCGTGGTCGGTCATCGCCATCCCTCCATGAGTCGGATCATGTTCTTCCTCGCTCGGGACAGCAGTCCCCGGACCGTCGAGGGTGGCAGGTCGAGTTCGGCGGCGATCTCGTCGTACCGGTACTCGAGCACCTCCTTCATGATCCAGCACCGTCGTTGGGCTTCGGGCAGTTCGGCCAGCGCACGTTCGACCGCGTCCTCGCGCGAGCGCGCCTCGGCGACCCGGTCGGGTGCGTCGTCGGCCGGCGCGGCGACCTCGAGCTCGGTGACGTCGTCGTGGACGCGCCGCGCGCGGATCCGGTCGAGGCACTTCCTGCTCAGGATGCGCATCAACCACGACTTCACGCGTGCGAGGTCCTCGAGGGAGTCGAGGCGGTCCCACGCGGTGATGAAGGTCTCCTGCACGACGTCGTCGAGTTCGTCGGTGGAACCGAGGGTCCGACGGGCGTAGGCGCGGAGCAGCGGGGTGTGGCGACGGATCAGGACCTCGAAGGCCCGGACGTCACCGTCGGACGACCGGCCGGCGAGGACCGCGTCGTCGAGCTCGGCGAGGGACTGGTGGTGCACGCGTTCCTTCTACCGGTGGTGGATGGTGAACGGCTGGGTGCGTCCGCAGGCCGGCACGACCTTGAACGGTCCGGCGGGCCGGGCGGCGAGCGAGCGGACACGCGCCAGGGCGAGCACGTGTGCGGGGGCGTTCCTGGGGACTGCAGCGGTGCGGGTCACGTCGGCTCCTCGTGGTGTGGTCACCGATGGGACGTGCGTCGCACCCGATTCGTCACACACGACGTCGGGGGCGCAGCCGGACGGTTCCGGTGCGCACCCCCGGACGTCGTGCGTGTCGGCTCGTCCTACTGCTGGATGAAGGCGAGCAGGTCGGGGTTGATGACGTCCGCGTGGGTCGTCAGCATCCCGTGCGGGTAGCCCTCGTAGATCTTGAGCGTGGCGTTGCTGAGCAGCTCGGCCTGCTTGATCGCGGCGGCTTTGTACGGCACGACCTGGTCGTCGTCGCCCTGCGTGACGAGGACCGGGACGGAGATCGCCTTGAGGTCCTCGGTCTGGTCCGTCTCGGAGAACGCCTTGATGCCCTCGTAGTGGGCCAGGGCGCTGCCCGTCATGCCCTGGCGCCACCAGTTGGCGACCACCGGTGCGGACACCTCGGCGCCCGGCCGGTTGAAGCCGTAGAACGGCCCCTCGGCGACCGCCTGGAAGAACTCGGCGCGGTTCGCGGCGAGTGCGCTCCGGAACCCGTCGAACACCGAGATGGGAGTACCTTCCGGGTTCGAGTCGCTCTGCACCATGATCGGCGGCACCGCGGACACCAGGACGGCCTTGGCGACCCGTCCCTGCGGCTCGCCGTACCGGGCGACGTACCGTGCGACCTGGCCACCACCGGTGGAGTGCCCGATGTGGACCGCGTTCTGCAGGTCGAGGTGCTGCACGACCGCATCCGTGTCGCTCGCGTAGTGGTCCATGTCGTGACCGGTGCCGATCTGCGACGAACGCCCGTGCCCGCGGCGGTCGTGCGCGATCACCCGGTAGCCCTTGCCCAGGAAGAACAGCATCTGCGCGTCCCAGTCGTCCGACGACAGGGGCCATCCGTGGTGGAAGACGATCGGCTGCGCGTCGCGCGGTCCCCAGTCCTTGTAGAAGATCTCTGCCCCATCGCTCGTGGTGACGAACGCCATCTCGTGCCTCCCTGATTGTCTGTTCCACTCGTGACGCGGGCTGGCCGCTGCCTCCACGTCGGCGGGAGGCCGGAACTTGCTCACCGTAGTTCCGAGGGACGCTCAACCGCTAGCGCCGGTGTGTCGCTCTTGCTCGGGCGCGGCTTGGTGCACGGGCATGCGTGCGCCAGAGTTGGCTCCATGTCGCTCGTCACCGCCGTCTGCCGCGTCGACCGCCTGCTGCCCGACTCCGGCATCATCGGCGTCACCGCCATCGACAAGCGCCCGGTCACCGGCAGCGTCCGGGTCCGGCCGCTCGGCCTGCGCGCCGACGTGCAGGCGAACCGCAAGTACCACGGCGGTGTGGACCAGGCCGTGTACGCCTACGCCGACGAGGACGCCGCGTACTTCGCCGACCTGCTCGACCGCGAGGTCCCGCCCGGCCTGTTCGGCGAGAACCTCCGCACCAGCGACATCGACGTCACCGGGGCCGTGACCGGGGAACGTTGGCGGATCGGCGACACCCTCGTGCTCGAGGTGACGGTCCCCCGCACACCCTGCGGCACCTTCGCCCGGCGCATGGGGATCGACGGGTGGGTGAAGCGGTTCGCCGACGAGGGGCGGCCGGGGGCGTACTTCCGCGTCGTCAAGTCCGGTTCGGTCGCCGCGGGTGACCCCGTCGAGGTGATCCACCGGCCGGAACACGGGGTGACCATCGGCGAGATCTTCGGCGATCTAGCACCCGATCGTGCGCGGGCCGTGCTCGAGTCGGGCGAGCGCCTGGCGCCGAAGGTCGTCCAGGACCTGTCGAAGGTCGCCGCGCGGGCCTGAGCCGGTCGAGCCAGTCGGGCCCGTCGAGCCCGATCAGCTCGGCAGCAGGCCGCGCGAGGGGTCGATCGGACGCTTCGCCACGGGCAGCCCGGCGACCACCAGGTCGTAGGCGTTCGCCACGAGGTCCTCGACCAGGGTCTCGTCGATGCCGTTGCCCGGCGCCAGCGTGATCCAGTGCCGCTTGTTCATGTGCCACCCGGGCGTGATCTCGTCGTGGTCACGCACGAGCGCTGCCCCGTGCGGCGGCGCGCACTTGAGGTTCACGATCGGGGTCCCACGCACCTCGGTGACCATCACGAACATCTTGCCGACGACCTTGTAGACCACCGAGCCCTCGCCGAACGGCTGGGTCTCGACGGCCGCCGGCAACGCCAGCGCCGTGCGGCTCGCGATGTCGTGCAGCTGCTCGCCGTCCATGTGACCAGGATGCCTCAGGCCGCCGACAGCGCACCCCGTTCGGGGGCAGGTCATGAGTGTCGATCACGTCGTAGGATCACCACGCCGCGCACCCGACGCGGCGGTCGCTCGCGCGATCACCACCAGTTCCAGGGGGAACCCGTGCGCATCATCCGTACCCTCGGCATCGCCGCCGCCACCGCCGTCCTCGCGACCACCGTCGTCGTCGGCGGGACCTCGACCGCGCAGGCCGCTCCGAAGTCCTACGCCAACTGCACCGCGGTGCACAAGGTGTACTCCGGCGGCATCGCCAAGAAGTCCGTCACGAAGAACAAGGTCGTCTCCGGCGGCAAGACCACCTACCGTGCGCTCAAGGGCACGGTGAAGAAGGACGACGCCCTGTACAAGGCGAACACCAAGCTCGACCGCGACAAGGACGGCGTCGCCTGCGAGAAGAGCTGACGCTCCCGCTCGCTCGGTGACACCGGCAAGACACCGGTGTTCGCGTCCTGAACACCCGCACACCGCGGTGCGATGCGCGAACACCGGTGTTTTGCGTGCCCGGCGCCCGCGGCCGTGCCCGGCGCGGCGCGAGGCGCTCAGAGCGTCGGGACGCCCTCGTGCCCGGAACGGGGACGGGGAGTCCCGGCGACGCCCGTGACGACCGACCCCGCCGGCACGTCCTTCGTGACCACCGTGTTGGCACCGACGACGGAGTCCGGACCGATCGTGATCGCCCCGATCAGCGACGACCCGGCGCCGAGCACCACGCGGTCCCCCACCACCGGGTGGCGTCGGGCTCCCGGCCCGTGGTCTCCGCCGCGTCCGCCGAGTGTGACGCCGTGGAACACGAGCACGTCGTCACCGATGACCGAGGTCTCGCCGATCACGACGCCCATGCCGTGGTCGATGAAGAACCGACGGCCGATGCGCGCGCCGGGGTGGATCTCGATGCCGGTGGCCGACCGTGCGACCTGCCCGAGCAGGCGGGCCGCGAACCGGGACCCGGGCAGCCCCTGCGCGTTCCAGAGACGGTGGGTCACCCGGTACGTCCAGATGGCGTGCAACCCGGAGTAGACGATCGCGTTCTCCAGGTCGCCCCGGGCAGCGGGGTCACCGCGACGTGCTGCGGACAGGTCCTCCCGGATGGTCCGCAGCACGCCTCGTCGAAGAGGACGACTCACGCAGTGAGCCCCTCGAAGAGCACCGTCGACAGGTAGCGCTCTCCGGTGTCGCACACGATGGCGACGATCCGCTTGCCGGCGTTCTCGGGGCGTGCGGCGATCTCGAGGGCCGCGTGGATGATCGCGCCGGACGAGATGCCCGACAGGATGCCCTCCTGCGTCGCCAGGGCACGGGCGACCCGGAGCGCGTCGTCGAGCTCGACGTCGAACACCTCGTCGATGACGCTCTGGTCGAGGACCTCGGGCACGAAGTTCGCGCCGATGCCCTGGATCTTGTGCGGACCGGCCTTGCCCTCGGTGAGCAGGGGCGAGTCCTTCGGCTCGACGGCGACGATCTGCACGCCGGGCACGCGCTCCTTGAGCACCTGCCCGACACCGGTGATCGTGCCGCCGGTGCCGACACCCGCGACGAACACGTCGACGTGTTCCTCGGTGTCGCGGAGGATCTCCTCCGCCGTGGTCTTCCGGTGGATCTCGGCGTTCGCAGCCGTCTCGAACTGGTGGGCGAGGATCGCGCCGGGGGTCTCCGCGACGATCGACTCGGCCTTGGCGACCGCGCCCTTCATGCCCTCGGGCCCGGGGGTCAGGACGATCTCGGCCCCGTACGCACGGATGACCGCACGGCGCTCGACGCTCATGGTCTCGGGCATCGTGATGACGACCCGGTACCCGCGAGCAGCGCCGACCAGGGCGAGGGCGATGCCGGTGTTGCCGGACGAGCCCTCGACGATGGTGCCACCGGCCTGCAGCGCACCGGAGGCCTCGGCGGCGTCGATGATCGCGACGCCAAGACGGTCCTTGACGCTGGCGCCCGGGTTGTAGAACTCGAGCTTCGCGAGCACCTCGGCGCCGCCCGCCTTCGGCAGCCGGTTCAGCTTGACGAGGGGGGTGTTGCCGAACGCCTGGGAGATGTTCTCGTAGATGGTGCCGCTCATCCGGTCCGTCCTTCGCAGCTCAGGTCGCGCATCGCTCTTCCTGGAGGCGCGGTGTGCGCCCGATCCTAGCGACCGGACCCCAGGCGGTCCTGTCCGTGACGGCGCGTGCGCGCCCGGCAATTGGTCCACACGCTGTGGACCAATTGCCGCTTCCTCGGGCCATGCCTCCGAGCACCACCGCGAAAGCGACAGATGCCCGCGGAAGGTTCACCGTGTTCTGTCGCTTTCGCGGGAGTGACCACGACCAGCGCCGAGGAGAGTCGCTTTCGCGGCTCGCCCCACCGCGTCAGCGCACGAACGCCGTCCGGGCGAACCGCTCGTCGGTCGCCTCGAGCACCCGCAGCACGTTGCCACCGGCCAGCGCCCGCAGGTCCGACTCGCCCCAGCCGCGTCGGACGAGCTCCGCCGCGAGCACCGGGTACCGCGACACGTCCCGCAGGTCCGGCGGCAGCACCGGGGTGCCGTCGTAGTCGCCGCCGAGGCCCAGGTGCGCGACACCGGCGACGTCGCGGGCGTGCTCGACGTGGTCGGCGACGTCCGACACCGTGACCAGGGGCGGTTCGCCGGACATGCCCGACTCCTCCCAGTCCGCCCACGCCCGCGACACGAACTTCGGCACGAACGTGATCATCACCACGCCACCGTTGTCGGCCAACCGGGCGAGCACGTCGTCGGGCACGTTCCGCGGGTGGTCGTCGATCGCGACGGTCGACGAGTGGCTGAACACGACGGGCCGGGTCGCCACGTCGAGGGTGTCCCGCATGGTTTCCGGGGCGGTGTGGGACAGGTCGACGAGCATGCCGATCCGCTCCATCTCGGCGACGATCTGCCGCCCGCGGTCGGTCAGGCCGCCGTGCGCCCGCTCCCCGGTCGCGGAGTCGGCCCAGGGGGTGTCGTCGTTGTGGGTGAGCGTCATGTAGCGGACGCCGAGCCGCGCCAGGGTGCGGAGGACCGCGAGGTCGTCGCCGATCGAGTGCCCGCCCTCGGCGCCCAGCAGCGACGCGATCCGGCCGGAGTCGACGGCGGCTCGGACCTCGGCGGCGGTGCGGGCGAGCGCGAGGTCGTCGGGGTAGCGCTCGATGATCCGGTGTGCGAGGTCGACCTGCTGCAGCGTCGTCGTCACGGGGTCCGGGTCGTCCGCGGGCACGAACACCGACCAGAACTGCCCGACGACGCCGCCGGCGCGGAGCTTCGGGATGTCGGTGTGCAGCGAGTCGGTCTCGGTGTCGATGCCCTCGACGCCGGAGTCGTGGCTGTCACGGCGCTCCCAGGGCAGGTCGTTGTGGCCGTCGATGACCGGGAACGGGAGCGCGTCGAACGTCATCCCCCGACGCTACCGCCCGCGCCATCGTGGCTAGGCTCGAACCGTGCAGCCCGTCACCCTCCGCACCGAGCGACTGGTGCTCTCGGTCCCCGAGCTCGGCGACGCCGACGACGATCGGTCCGCCCCGACGGTCTGGCCGACGTCGTGACCGTCTCGTTCCGGGTCGTGACGGAGCTGCCGGTTCCGCCGGAGCGCGCCTTCGCGCTGTCGCTCGACATCGGCGCGCACGAGCGATCGATGGCCGCGACCGACGAACGCGCCGTCGCCGGGACGACGGCCGGCATGATCGGCCTGGGCGAGTCCGTCACCTGGCGTGCGCGGCACTTCGGGATCGTCTGGCGGATGACGAGCAGGATCACCGCCTTGGAGGCGCCCCACCGCTTCGTCGACGAACAGGTGCGTGGGCCGTTCGCCCGGTTCCACCACGAGCACCGCTTCGAGCCGTCGGCCGGCGGCACGCGCATGGTCGACACCATCACGTTCCGGGCACCGCTCGGCCCGCTGGGCCGCCTGGCCGAGGTGCTCGCGCTGGCCCGGTACATGCCGCGGCTCATCGCCGACCGCAACGCCTCGCTCGCCGCCGAACTGCGTGCCGAGCTGCGCGCCGGGTCGGACGGCGATCAGGGCGCAGCGAGCTCCCCCAGAGTGTCGTAGGCGGCGGCGACGGCGTCGACCCGCACCCGGCCACCGGGACCCGAGGCGTCGTAGACGTCGTTCGTGATCGCTGCGACGACGGCGAACAACGCGGCCATCGAGTCGAACGCCGACGGTGAGTCGACCGGGCAGAGGATCGCGGTGGCGGCGGGAGCGGCGATGACCGCGGCCGTCGGGTCGCCGAGCACGATGACGTCCGCCCCGGAGTCGACGCAGTGCCGGACGATCCGTTCGACCCCGGCGGTGTGCCGACGAACGGTCACCAGGACGACGAGGTCGTGCCGGTCGAGGTCGGCGACCTCTTCGCCGAGTCGCTGCCCGGGCGACGGACCGACCCGGACGTCGGACCGCACCTGCGCCAGCTGGGACCGCAGTTGCAGCGCGATCGGGTACGCGCCGCGTTCACCGAGGACGAGCACCCGGCGGGCCCGGACGATCCGACGGGCCAGTCGCGGGCGGTCCGCTCGGCCGAGGGATGCGAAGGCCGCGTCGAGGTTCCGCGCCTCGACCGCGCGCTGGTCGACGTGGGCGGCGTCCTCGGCGACCCAGGGCAGGCCCGAGCCCCGTGCGGACATCAGGTTCTGCCGGACCTCGGCGGCGTCCTGGAACCCCAGCGACCGCACGAGTCGCGAGACCGTGGCCTTCGAGGTGCCCGACTCGGCCGCGAGTTCGGCGGAGGTGCCGACGAGCAGGAGTTCCGGGTCGTGGCGGACCATGGCGGCGACGCGTCGTTCGGCGGGCGAGAGCTGTTCCCAGACGGAGTCGATCCGGGCGCGGACGTCGGGGCCGGCGGTGCTCATGCGCGGGCCACCCGGTCGACGGCGACGGCCAGGGCGTCGAGGCCGAGGGCGATGTCCGGCGTCGACACGAACTCGTCCGGGTGGTGGCTGATGCCGTCGGGGTTGCGGAGGAACAGCATCGCGACGTCGGTCACGAGCCCGAGCGACATCGCGTCGTGGCCGGCTCGCGAGAACAGCTCCATCGGCACGGTCTCGCCCGTCGACACGATCCCGGCGCGGACGGCGTCCATCAGGCGGGGCGAGCAGAACACCGCGGGCGCACGGTGCACCTCGGTCGGGGTGACACTCACCCCGCGCCGTTCACCGATGAGCGTGAAGGCCTTGGTGAGTTCGTCCCAGACCTCGTCGCGCTCGTCGTCGAACTCGCCGCGCAGGTCGACGGAGAACCGTGCGAGCCCGGGGACGACGTTGACGGCTCCGGGCTCGACGGTCATCGTGCCGACGGTGCCGACCTGGTGCGAGGCCCGGCAGATGCGTTCCACCGCGAGCGCGGCCTCGGCGGCGGCGAGCAGGGCGTCGTGCCGGCGCTCGTAGGGGGTGCCGCCGGCGTGCCGGGCCTCTCCCACGGCCTCGACCGAGAACCGGCGGGCACTCGCGATGCTCGTGACGACCCCGAGGGCCTGCCCGGCCTGTTCGAGGTACGGCCCCTGCTCGATGTGCGCTTCGAGGTAGCCGACCACCGACGCCGGGTCGACCGCGGCGTCGCCGACGCGCTCCGGGTCGAGGCCGAAGTCGGTGAAGGCCTGTCGGAGCGTGACGCCGTCACCGTCGGTCAGGTTCCACCAGGCGTCGTCCCAGACCCCGGCCACCGCGGACGACCCGAGCAGGGCCTTGCCGAAGCGCGTGCCCTCTTCGTCGGAGAACGCGATCACCTCGAGCGCGACGGGTAGCGGACCGTCCGCGGTGAGCCGAGCGGCGGTGCGGATCGCCATGAGCACCCCGACGACGCCGTCGTACCGTCCGGCGTCCACCACGGTGTCCAGGTGCGAGCCGAGCAGCAGCACGGGGGCATCGGACGTCGCGCCCGCGGCCCGGCCGTGCAGGTTGCCGGCGGCGTCCTGCCAGGTGGACAGTCCGGCGTCCTGCATCCAGCCCGCGACGAGGGCGTTCGCCCGGGCGTGCTCCGGTGACAGGTAGACGCGGGTGATGCGGCCCGGTTCGGCGCTGAAGGCGGCGAGCTCGTCGCACCAGCGGGCGACGAGTTCGGCGTCCGCGGTGCCCGCGGCGGTGGCGTTCAGGACGGGCACGGCGCTCACGCGAGCACCTCCGCCCCGGCGGGAGCGACCGCTGCGGTGTCGTCGCGGAAGACGTCGAGGGCGGCATCGACACCGCCGCCGTGCGGGACCGCGTGCCCGGCCCGGCGCAGGGTGTGCTCGAGCGCGGCCAGGGTCGTGACCACCGTGTCCTTCCGGGCGTTGTAGCCCATGGCGCCGATGCGCCAGACCCGTCCGTGCAGCGGCCCGAACGAGGTGCCGATCTCGATCCCGTGGTCGTCGAGCATCGCGCCGCGCACCTGGTCGCCGACGACGTCGGACGGGATCTCGACGGCGACGACGTTGTGCATCTTGTGGGCGACGTCGCCGAAGACCGGGAGCCCGAGGGCCTGCACCCCGGCGAGCATCGCGCGCC
This sequence comes from Curtobacterium sp. MMLR14_002, assembly GCF_001864975.1. Lineage (NCBI taxonomy): Bacteria > Bacillati > Actinomycetota > Actinomycetes > Micrococcales > Microbacteriaceae > Curtobacterium > Curtobacterium sp. MMLR14_002. Next base: position 61,267 of record NZ_MJGT01000052.1, on the reverse strand, counting down.
CGGCGGTCTCGTGGCGGGCGACGACGGCGTCGCGGCCTTCCTCGAGCAGGATGCGGGCGCACTCGTGCGCGGCGTAGAGCATCGAAGCGGCCTCGGTGTGGTGGTTCAGGCGGCGGGGGCCCCAGTAGTCGAGGATCATCGCGAGGTCGAGGTAGTTCGAGCGGATCGGTTCGTCGGCGACGTCGTCACCGGGTTCGCGGATGCCGGCCTCGACGCTTCGCCGCTCGTCGAGCACGGCCACGGCCTTGGGCGACAGCGTGACGGGCGCACTGCCGGACGGGCCGCCGAGGCACTTCTGCAGCCCGGCGCTCACGGCGTCGATCCCCCAGGCGTCGACCTCGAGCGGGTTGCCGCCGACCGTCGCCGTGGCGTCGGTGTAGAGAAGGACGCCGTACCGCTCGCAGATCGCACCGAGCTCGTCGAGCGGCTGGTTCATCGTGGTCGAGGTGTCGCCCTGCACGACCGCCAGCACCTTCGGCCGGACACGGGCGATGGCCGACTCGATCGCGGACGGCGTGAAGACCTGACCCCAGTCGGTCTCGATGGTGTGGACCTCGGCCCCGGCACGGCCGGCGATCTCGGCGAGCAGGTGCCCGAACCGGCCGAACACCGGCACGAGCACGCGGTCACCCGGGGCGAGCAGCGACACCAGCACCGCTTCGATCCCCGCGCGCGAGGTGCCGTCCACGAGCAGCGTCGCGTCGTTGCGGGTGCCGAACACGCGGCGGTAGAGCGCCTGCGTCTCGTTCATCGTCGAGGTCATCCACGGGTCGTACTGGCCGACGAGCGGCGTCGACAGCGCACGGAGCACGCGCGGGTCGGCGTCGATCGGACCGGGCCCCATGAGGAGACGGGCGGGTGGGTTCACTGGGAGCATGCTGGTTCCTTCCGTTCCTGATCCGACGATACCGGAACGATCGTTACAGGGGTGTTTCCGCCGCGAGCACGGGCCGTCCGGCCAGCTGCCCCTCGGCGCCGACCACACCGCCGTCCGCCGTGGCGATGCGACGGCCGCGGAGCCAGGTCTCGGTGACGCTGCCGCGCACGCGGAGCCCGTCGAACGCGGACACCGGGTTGCGGTGCTCGAGCCCGGCGACGTCGACGACGGACTCGGCGGACGGGTCGAACACGGCGAAGTGCGCCAGGGCACCGGGAGCGATCACCCCGCGGTCGCGCAGCCCGACCAGGGCGGCCGGACCGGTCGTGAACAGCGGGAGCAGCGCCTCGAGCGGGACCCCGCGACGCTCGGCCTCGGTCCACACCGCCCGGAACCCGACCTGCAGGCCGGCGACCCCGCCCCAGGCCAGACCCCAGTCGTCGGTCTTCAGGTCGGCGGTGGAGGGCGAGTGGTCCGACACGACGAGGTCGATCGTGCCGTCGAGCACGCCGGCCCAGAGCGCGTCACGGTTGGCGTCGTCGCGGATCGGCGGGCAGCACTTGTAGGCGGTCGCGCCGTCCGGGATCGTGCCCGCCTCGAACGACAGGTAGTGCGGACAGGTCTCGACCGTGATCCGGACGCCGTCGTCCTTCGCGGCACGGAGCATCGGCAGCGCGCCCGCGTCGGACAGGTGCAGCACGTGCACCCGCGCACCGGTCGCCCGCGCGCCGTCGATGACCTGCGCGATCGCGGACCGTTCGGCGGCGACGGGCCGGGTTGCCAGGAAGTCGGCGTACCGGCCGCCGAGCGCACGGTGCGGCACGAGGTGTTCCGGGTCCTCGGCGTGCACGATCAGCAGGGCGTCGATCCGGGCGACCTCGGCGATCGCGGCGCGGAGCTGCTCGGGATCGAGGTGCGGGAACTCGTCGACACCGCTCGGCGCCGTGAAGCACTTGAACCCGAAGACGCCGGCGTCGTGCAGGGCGTCGAGCGAGCCGAGACTCGCGGGGACCGCGCCGCCCCAGAACCCGACGTCGACCGCCACCCGGCACTCGGCACTCGCACGCTTGACGGCGAGCGCCTCGACCGTGGTCGTCGCGGGGATGGAGTTGAGCGGCATGTCCACGATCGTGGTGACGCCGCCCATCGCAGCGGCCCGGGTCGCGGACGCGAAGCCCTCCCACTCGGTGCGGCCGGGCTCGTTGACGTGCACGTGGGTGTCGACGAGTCCGGGGAGCAGCACCTGCCCGGCCGGCACGGTGTGGTCCTGCACGGCGTCGACGACCGCGTCGACGGGCAGGACGCCCGCGACCCGGCCGTCGTGGACGACGACCGCGGCCGAGCGGAACGTCCCGTCGACCCAAGCTCGCTGCGCGCGGACGACCAGGTCTGCCGCGTCGCCCGCCGGGAGGCCCGTCACGCGCCAGCCCCGGCCGTCACGACCGCCGCCGGGTGGCGTTCGAAGCCCGCCAGCAGCCCCGACATCGCCTTCACCGGCGGCAGGGCGTACTCGCCGCGCTTGCCCGTGGACAACCCGAGCCGGACGAGCGACTCCGCCAGGACCGTGGCCGCCGCGACGCCGTCGACGACCGGTGCCCCGATGGCCAGCGAGACCTCGGCGCAGAAGTCGGCCATGCCCGCGCAGCCGAGCACGACGGCATCGGCTCCCCCGTCGATGACCGCTCGGCACTCCTCGATCACGAGCGCCCGCGCTCCGGACTCGGGGTCGTCGAGCTCGAGCACCGGGACCTCGCACGCCCGGATCTCCGTGACGAGCGGGGCGAAGCCGTAGCGCTGGGCGAGCTCGTGGGCGCGGCCGGTCGTCCGCGTCAGGGTGGTGACGACGCCGAACCGGCGGCCGAGCATCGCGGCGGCGTGGAACCCGGCCTCGGCGATCCCGATCACCGGCACCGTCGCGAGCTCCCGCGCGGCGTCGAGCCCCGGGTCCCCGAAGCAGGCGACGACGAACGCGTCCACCCCGTCCTGCTCGCCGCGGCCGATCTGCTCGAGCAGCCCGGGCACGGCCAGGGCTTCTTCGTAGTGGCTCTCGATCGAGGCCGGCCCTATCGAGGGTTCGACCGCTTCGACCAGCGTGCCGGGAGCGGCGACGGCCTGGGCCGCCATGCCGATCGCCCGCGTCATCGACGCGGTGGTGTTGGGGTTGACGACGCGGATGCGCATCGGGGTCCTTCCGGTGGAGCGAGTGGAGCGGTGGAACCGGTGGTGCTGGGTGGTGACCATCGTGGCGGGGCGGGGCGGGCCTCCCGGCCGTGGTGTTGATCTGTGGACGACCGAGCGCCGCGACCCGCCCTGTGGAGGGCGAGCCGCGACGCCGGGGGTCAGGCGCGACCGACGGCCGCGCCGTCGTCGACCGAGGGGTCGTCCGCGTCGAGCACGGGCATGCTCGGCCGGACACGCTCGAGCGCCCAGAAGACGACGAGGCCCAGGCCGCACCCGATGAACCAGCTGTAGCTCGACAGCCACGGCAGCACATCGAGTGCCGGGGGCAGGACCGCGCTCGCCACCGAGATCGCGCCGGTGACCGCGAGGGTCCAGATGGCGTTCGGGTTGAACCCGCCGCGGTACCAGTACCGGGCAGTGCGGCTCGTGGAGTACATGTCGTCGATCGCGATGCGCTGCTTGCCGACGATGTAGTAGCCCGCGATGAGGATCCCGAACAGCGGGCCGATCAGCGCACCGAGCACCCCGAGCGTGTACAGGATCGCCTGGTCGTTGCCGTACCAGTTCCACGGGGTGAGGAGCACGGAGCCGACCGCGGCGATCATGCCGCCGGCCCGCCACGAGATCTTCCGGGGTGCCACGTTCGAGAAGTCGAACGCGGGGCTGATGAAGTTCGCGACGATGTTGATGCCGACGGTCGCGGTGACGAAGGTCAGGCCGCCGAGCAGGATCGCGAAGGGTGCTCCGATGGCCTGCACGGTCTCGATCGGGTCGGTGATGAGCTTGCCGAACACCGGCACCGTGGCGCTGGCGCAGAGGACCGTCAGGACCGAGAAGAACAGGAAGTTGATCGGCAGACCCCAGAAGTTGCCGCGCTTGACCGCACGGAACGACCGGCCGTAGCGCGAGAAGTCACCGAAGTTCAGCATCGGGCCGGAAAAGTAGCTGACCACCAGGGCGACCGCGGACAGCATCACCGGGATCGACGCCCCGAACGACAGCGGCTCGCCGGCCGACAGGGTGAACGAGATGTTGCCGATGCCCGCCTGGCTGACCAGGTAGACCGCGAGCGCGATCATCACCACGTAGACCGCCGGACCGGCCCAGTCGATGAACCGCTTGATCGCCTCCATGCCCATCCAGAACAGCGCGCCCTGTGCCACCCAGAGGATCGCGTACGAGATCCACCCCAGGGCCGACAGCCCGAGGAACGAGTGGTCGAGCAGCCCCGCCGACGCCGGGATGAACTTGAGGAAGATGATGTTCAGCGACTGGGCGGCGAGGAAGGTCTGCACGCCGTACCAGGCCATCGCGATGAGGCCGCGGATGATGGCGGGGACGTTCGCGCCGAGCACCCCGAACACCGCGCGGTTGATCACCGGGTACGGCACGCCGGTGCGCTGCGACGGCTTCGCGACCAGGTTGGCGAAGACCTGCACGATGAGGATGCCGACCACCAGGGCGATGAGCACCTGCCAGCTCGCGATCCCGAGGGCGAAGAGCGACCCGGCGGTGACGTAGCCGCCGACCGAGTGCACGTCGGACATCCAGAAGGCGAAGAAGTTGTAGCTCGTCCAGCGCTGCTCGCGCAGCGGGGCGAGGTCCTCGTTCGTGAGCGCCGGGTCGTACCCGGGCTTGACGACACCGGCACCAGCTGGGGCGGGAGCGGCGGTCGTGGTGGGGGCGTGGGGCGCGGCGACTGGTGTCGCGATGTCGGTAGCCATGGCGTCCTCCGAGGGAGTGGGAAGCGGGGCGGTGCGTGCTTGAGCACGAAGCTACGGAGCGACTTCGCCCCCGCCGTTTCCCTCGTGTAACGGTCGTGTGTCCCGCACCCCGTCCTGGAACGACCGTTCCGGAACGGTGGCCGAGACCGGCGCCGACCGCTCCCGGTGCCGCGCGCGGAGCCGCGGTGCGGCTTGCCGCATCGATGGGCACCGACCCCGCACGGACCCCGCCCCGACCCGAGCCGCGGGGACCGCCGGTGGTACGAATCGACCATGAGCAGGGGAATCAGGATCGACCACGTGGGCGTCACGGTGCCGGACATCGACGCAGCCACGCAGTTCTTCGAGGCGGCGTTCGACGCCGTCGTCCTGTACGACATGCGGCGTCGTGACGAGACGCCGAACAGCAGTTCCGAGGCGCACGGCTACCTCGGCATCCCGAGCACCATGGCGCAGGGGGCCATGCGGATGCTCGCGCTGCCGGAGGGGCCGGGGCTCGAGCTGTTCGAGTACCTGGGGCCCGAGCAGCGGAACGCCGCACACCCGTCCGACCTGGGGTGGCAGCACCTGGCGATGTACGCCGACGACCTGGACGAGACGCTCGCCCGGGTCGAGTCAGCCGGCGGTACCCGGAACTCCGACCCGCGCGACCTGCGTGGGGACGAGGCGGGGGCCGGTAACCGGTTCGTCTACACGCGCACGCCGTGGGGGTCGACACTCGAGCTCGTCAGCTACCCGACGCCGCAGCCGTACCTGGTGTACGCGCCGCGGCCGAAGTGGGCGCCGTGGCCGATGCCCGACGACGTCTACCCGGTGCCGGCACCCGCCGTGCACTGACGACCGACCGCCGCACCGACCGACCAACACACCGACCGACAGACCGTCCTCTCAGTGGCGGGGCACCTGCCCCGTCCGCCGTACGGCCCGTTCGAGCAGTTCGACGTCGATCCCGACGTGCTGCCGGGCGATCACGCCCGCCTCGGGCGCCCGCCCCGAACACACCGCGTCCACCAGCAGTTCGTGCTCGTGGAGCGCGCGGGTCTCCATCTCCGCCATGCCCTCGGCCGTGCCCCACAGGTGCGCCGGAGCGGCGATGGAGATCTGCGCCTCCAACCCGGCGAGCGCCGTCCGCAGGGCGTCGTTCCGCGCGGCGTCGATGATCGTCCGGTGCAGCACGGCGTCGGCCTGCTGCTTCTCGAGGCCCGAGGTGGCCTCGCGGAACACCTCGAGCCGTGCACGGATCAGGGCGGCGTCCTCCGGGGTGACCCGTTCCGCAGCGGCCGTCGCGAGTGCCCCGTGCAGCAGCGCGATGGCATCGGCGGTGTCCTGGATCGCCTCCCACCGGGCGAGCAGCACCCGCCCGACCGCGTCCGATGAGCTGTCCGGCCACTCGGTGCGGACGAACGTGCCACCGCCCCGGCCTCGACGGGTCTCGAGCAGCCCCCGTTCGACGAGCCGGGCGATCGCACCGCGCACGGTGACCCGGGCGACGCCGAGCAGGCCGGCGAGTTCGCGTTCCGGCGGCAGGTTCGCGCCGGGCAGGTACTCGCCCACGGCGACGGCGGTCACGAGGCGGTCCTCGACCTCGTCGACGCGCGTCTCGGTCGCACGATCGGACACACGGACCCCCTTCGCGGTGTTACGACCACGTTAAGGCAGCAGAAAAGGTATTGCGTGGGACCTTTTTCGGCTCCATGCTGACCCCCATGTCCAGCATCACCGAATCCACGATGCCGTTCCGCGACGGCGAGACCTGGTACCGGGTCACCACGCCCGACACCCCGGTCGCGGGCGCGCTGCCCCTCGTCGTCCTGCACGGCGGGCCCGGTATGGCCCACGACTACCTCCGGAACCTCGCGGCCCTGGCCGACGAGACCGGCCGGACCGTCGTCCACCACGACCAGTTCGGCTGCGGCCGGAGCAGCCACCGCCCGGACGCGCCGGTCGACACCTGGCAGCCGCAGCTGTTCGTCGACGAGTACGCCGCCCTGGTCGAGCACCTCGGGCTCGGCGACCACCACGTGCTCGGGCAGTCGTGGGGCGGCATGCTCGGCGCCGAGATCGCGGTGCAGCAGCCCGCGGGGCTCCGGTCGCTGGCGATCTGCAACTCCCCCGCGTCGATGCAGCTCTGGGTCGACGGCGCCGCCGAGCTCCGCGCGCAGCTGCCCGCCGACGTGCAGGACGCCCTGACCCGGCACGAGACGGCCGGCACCGTCGACGACCCCGAGTACCTGGCGGCGACGCAGGTCTTCTACGAGCGGCACGTCTGCCGCGTGGTCCCGATGCCGCAGGACTTCGTCGACTCCGAGGAGCAGATGGAGCGCGAGCCGACGGTCTACCACACGATGAACGGCCCGAACGAGTTCCACGTCATCGGCACGATGCGCGACTGGACCATCGTCGACCGGCTCGACCGCGTCGCCGTGCCGACGCTCGTCGTCGCCGGCGAGCACGACGAGGCCACCCCCGCCACGTGGGCGCCGTTCGTCGAGCGGATCGCAGACGTCCAGCAGCACGTCTTCCCCGGCGCGAGCCACTGCTCGCACCTGGAGCAGCCGGCGGAGTTCCGCCGGGTCGTCGCGGCCTTCCTGGCCGCGCACGACCACGCCTGACCCGGCCACCTTCGGCCTGGAGGCGCGGGACGGGCCCGCCCCGCGCCTCCAGGCAAGCAGTCCCCACCCCCACCGCCGCACCCGTCCCTCCACCCGAAACGGAACCCGACATGTCGCAGCAGCACAGCGAGCTCTCCGCACAGCAGCAGCTCGAGGCCTACGGCTACAAGCAGGAGCTCAAGCGCTCCGTCTCCACCACCGACCTGCTCATCTACGGCCTGGTCTTTATGGTCCCGATCGCCCCGTGGGCGATCTTCGGGACCGTCTACAACGCCTCCAGCGGCATGGTGCCGCTGGTGTACCTCGTCGGCCTCGTCGCGATGATCTTCACCGCCCTGGCCTACGCGCAGATGGCGAAGTCGATCCCCCTCGCCGGCAGCGTGTTCTCGTACGTCGGCCGCGGCATCCACCCCACCGCCGGGTTCTTCGCCGGCTGGGCGATCCTGCTCGACTACCTGCTCGTCCCGACGCTGCTCTACGTGTTCGCCGCGGAGAGCATGGTCGGCATCTTCCCGGGCACGCCCCGCTGGCTGTGGGCGCTCGTGTTCGTCGCGATCAACACCGTCATCAACCTGGCCGGGGTGTCCTCGCTCAAGCTCGCGAACCGCATCTTCCTGCTCATCGAGCTCGTCTTCGTCGCGATCTTCGTCGTCATCGCCATCGTCGCGCTGACCGGTGGCACGATCCCCGACGCGTCCTTCGGCACCGAGCAGATCTGGGACCCCGCCAAGGTGTCGGCGCCGCTCATCGCCTCGGCCCTGTCGATCGCGGTGCTGAGCTTCCTGGGCTTCGACGGCATCTCGACGCTGTCCGAGGAGTCCACCGGCCGTCGTGGCGGAGCCGGCACGGCGATGATCCTGGCGCTCGTCATCGTGGCGTTCCTGTTCATCCTGCAGACCTGGCTCGCATCCGCCCTGGCCGCGGGGCGGGACTCGTTCTCGGACAGCGAGGCCGGCAACGCCTTCTTCACCATCGTCGAGCAGGCCTCGTCGAGCGGCTGGGCCACCGCGTTCTTCGCCGTCAACGTGCTCGCCGTCGGCATCGCGAACGCCATGGCCGCACAGGCCGCGACGAGCCGCCTGCTCTTCTCGATGAGCCGCGACCGTCAGCTGCCCGCGTTCCTGCACAAGCTCAACGGGCGCCAGGTGCCGCAGAACGCGATCATCGTCGTCTCGGTGCTCTCCGCGATCCTGGTGCTGTTCTTCGTCGGGCAGATCGACACGATCTCGTCGCTCGTGAACTTCGGCGCGCTCTTCGGCTTCATGCTCCTGCACGTGTCCGTCTTCGTGCACCACGTCGTCAAGGGGAAGTCGCGCAACTGGCTGCTGCACCTGGTCGTGCCGCTGGTCGGGTTCCTGATCATCGGGTACGTCCTGCTCAACGCCGCGGTCGAGGCGAAGGTCGGCGGCATCATCTGGCTGATCGTCGGCGCGGCCGTGTTCCTGTACTACCGACGCACCGGCCGTTCCACCGAGGTCGGCTCCGAAGCAGAACCGACGACGGAGGACGCACGATGACCCCGGACCACTTCCTGCCGAACACCCTCGGCCGCCCCGGGTTCTCCGCAGACCGGGAGCCCGTGCTGCGGGTCCGCCCCGGCACCGGCGAGACCATCGGCTTCGAGACCACCGACGCCGTCTACGCCGAACTCGACCAGCACCACGACATGGCGCAGCTGCAGGCACCGATCAACCCGGTGACCGGCCCCGTGTTCGTCGAGGGGGCAGAACCCGGCGACACCCTCGTGGTGACCATCCACGCCATCGAGCTGACCACGCACGGGTGGTCGGTGTCCCTGCCCGGCTCCGGAGCCCTGCAGCACGTGATGGGCGACCGGGTCTTCGCCCGCCGATGCCCGATCGCGGACGGCACGGTGCAGGTGTCCGACCGGCACCGGTTCCCCGTCCGGCCGATGATCGGGTGCATCGGGACGGCCCCGGCCGAGGGCGAGAACTCGACGATCATGCCGGCCTACCCGGAGGGCGGCAACATGGACGTCACCGAGGCCCGTCCCGGCTCGACCGTCTCACTGCCCGTCCGGGTCCCCGGTGCGCTGCTGTCGATCGGCGACATCCACGCGCTCATGGCCGAGGGCGAGTCGTCGTTCGTCGCCATCGAGGCCCAGGGCACCGCGATCGTCTCCGTCGACCTGGTCAAGGGCGGCCCGGTGCTCCGCGCGCCCCGCATCGAGACCGCCGACGACTGGCTGTTCGTCGGCCTCGGCGACCCCGTGCAGGAGAGCGTCCGGCGCGGGTACGAAGACGCCTTCGCATTCCTGGTCGACGAGCACGGCTGGACCGCCGAGGACGCCTACGCGGTGCTCAGCGCGGTCGGTGACTCGAAGCTCGGTGGGCCTACCGGCTCCACCGCCCCGGACCCGTTGCACCCCTTCGCCGCCGTCGGTGCGGTCACCCTGCACCGGGTGCCGAAGGCGGTGCTGTGAGGGTTCGCTGAGGGTGACGAGCCCTTCGTGAGCAGAAATGGTCGGGTGCCGAACGGCGACCCGACCATTTCTGCTCACGAAGCCCACCAAACTGACGAAGCTCGCGTCGCCCACCGGGAACCTGCACAGGCGTGTGCACGATGATGGGCGCATGCACGACACCATCCGCTACGTCGCGATCGGCGACAGCTTCTCGGAGGGCATCGGCGACGCCGGACCCGCTCCGTTCCCCGGCTGGACCGGACGACTCGCGAGCGCGATGGCGGGAGCCTCGGACGCCCACGTCTCGTACGCGAACCTCGCGGTGCGCGGCCGACTGCTCGCCGGGGTCCTCGACGGCCAGCTCGAGGCCGCCCTCGCGCTCGACCCGGCGCCGACCCTGATCACCTTCTGCGCCGGCGGCAACGACCTGCTGCGCCCGCGCTTCGAGGTGGACGCGCTGATCGGGCAGGTCGAGGCCGCCGCCGACCGCGTCGAGGCCACCGGGGCGCGCCTGGCACTCCTCAGCCCGGCCGACCCGAGCGCCCGCCTGCCCCTCGGATCCCTGATCAACCGCCGCGGTGATGCCTGGGCCGAAGCGCTCGGCACGCTCGCCCGACGCCGTGGCCTGCCGTTCGTCGACGTCTCCCGCGACCCGCACCTGCGCCGTGCGGAGTTCTGGTCGGACGACCGGCTGCACATGAACGCCACCGGGCACCAGCGCGTCGCGGACCTGGCGCTGCACGCGGTCCTGGACGGCCCCGCGCCGGTCGAGCCCGCGGACCCCGGTGCCGCCCGGACCCGTCTGGGCGAGGAACTCCGCTACTACCGCGAGTACGTCCTGCCGTGGGTGCAGCGCCGGATCACCCGCACGTCGTCCGGCGACGGGCGCTCGGCGACCTACCCGACGTGGACGCCGGTGCGCGGTCAGGACGCGTAGCCAGCGTCAGCCCGCTGAGCCAGCGTCGGCCGGGTCAGCCCGCGACGTACACGCGGGTGGTGACCCCGCTCAGCGCGTGCGCGAACTCGTCGCCCGTCGCCACGAAGCCGCCCGCCTCGTACAGCCGCACCGCCCGGTCGTTGTCGCCGAGCACGTGCAGCACGACGCGGGGGTGTCCGGCGACGCGGGCGTCGTGCACCGCCTCGGACAGCAGCGATCGTCCGACCCCGCGGGCCTGCACCCCGGGACGCACCGCGAGCAACGACAGGTAGGCGGCGTCCGCCGGGTCCGTCGACCGCCCGGTGCCCGGTGCCGTCACGAGCACGAAGCCGTCGACCGCACCGTCCGGGCCGGGAGCCACCAGCCAGGCGACGTGCTCCGCCGCGAACTTCTGCCGCGCGCGCTCTCGCACCGCCGGGTCCTCGGCGGCACCGTCACGGGCAGCCACGGCCGCGGCCCAGAGGTCGATGCAGGTGTCGGTCTCGTCCGGGGTCGCAGGACGTACGACCACGGACGACTCGATCACCCGATCAGCCTACGACCGCCCGGCTCCCGATCCTGAACGACGCCCCACGGTGCTCGTCGGGCAGCCGGTCGCCGCGGCCGTGCAGCTTCTGGCGCAGCGATCCCGGCTCGTACTCCTCCGGGTAGGCCCCACGGGCACGGAGCTCCGGGATCACGAACTCGATGACGTCCTCCCACGTGCCCGGGGTCACCGCGTACGCCAGGTTGAAGCCGTCGACGTCGGTGAGCTCCTGGATCTCCTGCAGCCGGTCGGCGATCGTCGCTCCCCCGCCGACCGCCACCGGGCCGAGCCCGCCGATCGCCGTCTGCCGCGCCAGGTCACGGATCGTCCACTTCGACCCGTCCTCCCCCGTCGCTGCCGCGATGTTCGCCGCCGCCGACTGGATCGCGTTCGACTCGACGTCGCCGAGGGGCTGGTCCGGGTCCCACTGCGACAGATCGACGCCCATCCAGCCGGAGTTGAGCACCAGCGCACCGAGCTCCGACGCGTACGACAGGTAGTCCTCGTACTTCGCCTGGGCCAGCTCGTCGGTGGCGTCCGTGATCACGGTGAGCAGCGTGTAGACGCGGGCGGCGTACCGGTCGCGACCAGCTGCCTCCAGGGCGTCCCGGACCTTCGCGACGGTCGACGCGAGCTGCTCGACGGTCGGTGCGCCCACGAAGACCGCTTCCGCGTTCTCCGCGGCGAAGCGGATGCCGCGCGGTGACGCGCCCGCTTGGTAGATGACGGGCGTGCGCTGCACGGACGGTTCGGACAGGTGGATGCCGGGCACGTCGAAGTGCGTGCCGTGGTGCTCGATCGGGTGCACCTTCGCCGGGTCCGTGAAGACGCCGGCTTCGCGGTCGGCGACGACGGCGTCGTCCTCCCACGAGCCCTCCCACAGCTTGTAGAGGACCTCGAGGTACTCGTCCGCCACGTCGTACCGGTCGTCGTGCGACAGCTGGTCGGTCTGGCCCATGTTCCGCGCGGCACTCGGCAGGTACCCGGTGACGACGTTCCAGCCGACCCGGCCCTTGGTGAGGTGGTCGAGCGTCGACATGCGTCGGGCGAACGGGTACGGGTGCTCGTACGCGGTGCCGGCCGTGATGCCGAAGCCCAGGTGCTCGGTCACCGATGCCATCGCCGACACGAGCAGGATCGGGTCGTTCACGGGCACCTGCGACCCGGTGCGGAGCGCGGCCTCGTTCGAGCCGCCGTACACATCGTAGGTGCCCAGGACGTCCGCGATGAAGATGCCGTCGAACGCCCCGCGCTCGAGCGTCTTCGCCAGGTCCGTCCAGTAGGTCAGGTCGCGGTAGTCCCGCGACCGGTCGCGGGGGTGCCGCCACAGTCCGGAGGACTGGTGCGCGACGCAGTTCATGTCGAACGCGTTGAAGCGGATCTGCCGGTGCTCGCTGCTGGTGGTCACGGGTCGAGACGCTACGTCGGACACCTGCGACCGTCACGGATCGTGACGAAGCGTGACGGTCGGCTCCGGCACCGGCCTGGAGGCCCGCCCCGCGTCCGCCACGTCGCCCGCGCCGGGCGCGTGGCCGGTTCCAGGGCTCAGGCGCGGTCGTGGAGCGTGACGTGGTAGCCGTCGGGGTCGGCGAACGTGAACGTCCGACCGAAGGGCCCGTCGATCGGCGCCGAGACGATCCGGTGGCCGTCGGCGACCAGCGCGTCGTGGATCGCCTGCACGTCCGTCGCGTGCAGCCAGAACGCGACGCCGATGCCGGGCTGCGCCACCGCGTCGAGGTCCGTGCCGGGCACCAGGTCGCGCAAGGCGAAGGCGATCGGCGTGGTCTCGAACACGACGGCGTGCGGCGGGCCGGCCTGCGAGCGGACGAGGCCGAGGTAGCGCTCGTAGAACGCCTGCGAGGCGTCGAGGTCGCGGGTCTGCAGGGAGATGAAGTCGGGGCCGGTGACTGGCATGGAGTGCTCCTTGGGTACGTGTCAGTCTTCTGACACGGGACAAGTTATGTCAGACTACTGACATGCGTCAAGACGACACCGGTATCCACCTCGAGACGTCGATCGGCTACCTGCTCAAGGAGACGGCGAGCGCCCTCCGGGCGTCGATGGAGGCCGTGCTGCGTCCGCTCGGCATGACGGTGACGCACTACTCCTGCCTCGAGCTGCTCGCGCAGCGACCCGGCCTGTCGAACTCCGAGCTCGCACGAGGCACCTTCGTCACCCGGCAGTCGATGAACGTGTTGCTGCAGACCCTGGAGCGCGACGGCTTCGTCACCCGTGCCACCGAACCGTCGGTCGGCAAGGCGCTCCCCACGCAGCTGACCGACAGCGGGCGACGGAGCCTGGCGCAGGCGAGTGCGGCGATCCGCGGGGTCGAGCAGCGGATGCTCGCCGATCTGACCGCAGACCAGCAGACCGAGGCCCGACAGATCCTGCGGAGCATGGTGACGTCGCTCCGCAGTGAGGCCTGAACCCTCGCGGGGTTCGTAGGCTGAGCGGATGGACGTCGCACTGCGGGACAGCACCACCGAGGACCTCGAGTGGCTCGTCGAGCTCCGGGCCGTGGTGCTGCGCGACGACCTGATGCGCCTCGGGGTGTTCGACGAGACGCGCGTCCGACAGCGCCTCCGCGACGCGTTCCAGCCGCAGCTGACCCGCATCGTCGTGGTCGACGGCCGCGACGTCGGGTCGGTCACCGTGCGGGTCGAGGACGACGTCCGCTGGGTCGAGCACTTCTACCTCGCGCCCGACGTCCAGGGGCGTGGAGTCGGTTCGACCGTGCTGCGCGCCGTCCTCGACGAGCCCCACGAGGGTCCGACGCGGCTCAACGTGCTGGTGGGCAGCCCGGCTCGCCGACTCTACGAACGACACGGCTTCGTGCTCGACACCGAGGACGGCGTCGACGTGTTCATGACGCTGCGGGCCGCCGATCGAGCACCCCACGGAGTGCACTGAGCTGCTCGTCGACCACGTCGGCCATCCGGCGCTCGGCCGGTCCGGTGAGCCAGGCCTCGAGGGCCAGGTGGAACAGCATCATGGTCGTCTCGGCGATGACCGCCGCCTCGGACGGATCGAGCCCGCGGTGGACGAAGGCCTCGCGCACGGCGTCCGTCAGGTCGGCGCGCTTCCGGGCGTCGCGCTCCCGGAGCGACGACTCGGACAGCACCAGCCGCCGCACCGAGCCGACCTCGCCGTGCCGCCCCTCGAACCGCTCGTCGGCGACGGTGCGGAGGCCGTGCACGACGATGTCGAGCGGGTCAATCCCGGCCGGTGCACCCTGGATGGCGGCCCGGGCGAGGTCGGGGATCTCGTCACCGGCGAAGATCACCTCGCGCTTGTCGGCGAAGTACCGGAAGAAGGTGCGGGTCGTCAGGCCGGCCCGTGCGGTGATCTGCGGCACGGTCGTCGCCTGGTAGCCCTGCTCGGCGAAGAGCTCGAACGCCGCACGCTCGAGTCGCCCTCGGGCATCCGGAGACCAACGCATGTGTCCACAGTAGTGGTGATGACACGTCGTGTCATGGTTGACTGGGCGATGACACGTCGTGTCATGACTCACTTCGAGCAAGAGATCGGGACACCATGTCGCCATCGGGCAACGCAGCACTCTGGACCACGTCGACCGGGCGGTTCACCGTCGGGCCCGCACCGGTCCCCCAGCCCGGCCCCGGCGAACTCGTCGTCCGCGCCGAGGCGGTCGCCGTCAACCCGGTCGACGCCGTCGGCGGGCTCTTCCGGCACCTGGTGTTCCCGAAGCTGCGGTTCCCCGCGGTCCTCGGGTCGGACGTCGCCGGCACGGTCGTCGCGATCGGCCCGGACGTCGAGCGCTTCCGCGTGGGCGACCGGGTCGTCGGGCACGCCGCGGGGCAGGAACAGCACCGGAACAGTGCTGCCGAAGGCGCCTTCCAGCACCTGGTCCTGCTGCTCGACCGTGTGACGACCCCGGTTCCGGATGCCCTGCCCGCCGAGCAGGCAGCGGTCCTGCCACTCGCCGTCTCGACCGCCGCAGCAGGTCTCTTCGAGCCGGACCAGCTCGCGCTGTCGCTCCCGACGCCCGATGCGGTCGATCGCGACGGGGTCGTCCTGGTGTGGGGTGCGTCCACGAGCGTCGGCGCCAACGCCGTCCAGCTCGCCCGGGCCGCCGGGTACGCCGTGATCAGCACCGCATCGCCGAAGAACCACGGGTTCGTGCAGGACCTCGGGGCCGAGGCCGTGTTCGACTACCGCGACGACGGTGCCGCACGCCGCATCCTCGAGGCACTCGCCGACCGGGAGCTCGCCGGCACCCTCGCCTTCGGCCAGGGCTCGCTGACCCGCACGCTCCCGATCGTCCGGGCAGCCACCGGCTCCGGTCGGCTCGCATCCGCGTACCCGACACCGGTGACGACGATCCGTGCGCGGCTCGAGCGCCGACACGGGGTCCACGTCACCGCGATCTGGGGCGGCCGCCCGACGGAGTCCGAGGTCGGCCCAGCTATCTACCGCGACTTCCTGCCCGAGGCGCTCCGCACCGGGAGGTACCGCGCCACCCCGACCGCGTCCGTCGTCGGATCGGGACTCGCCGCGATCCCGGACGCCCTCGCCGAGCTCCGCGCCGGTGTCTCCGCCCGGAAGCTCGTCGTCACGCTCCCCTGAGCCGGTAGCGTCAGCGACGTGACCGATGCCGACGTGCCCGACGACGAGACCTTCAGCTTCACGATGTCGGGCGGTGGCACGCCACGAGGACACCTGCAGGACCCGAGCGCCGTCACGCTGCACCTGGACCCACGGCTCCTCGGCGACACCGCCAGGGGCAAGGAGATGTTCGCCCGGGCCATCGACCAGCAGCACACCGCTCTCTCCGACTACGCCACCGCCATCGAGGCCGCCGACGGTGACGTGACCGCTCCGGCGGTGCAGGACGCTGCGACCGCACTGCACGAGGCGCTCCAGTTCCTGCCGATCGCCCACACTGTGTACACGGGCGTCGGCTTCCCCACCGCCCGCGTCGGGGACGACCCCCGCCCGACCTCGCTGCGACCGGAACGCGGCGAGCGCGGCCTCGGCGTCCACCCCGACATGCTCACGGCGATCCACGGGGACACCTCGCAGCGCTGGGAGCTCGCGTGCGAAGAGGACCTCCCCCTCTCCGTCGAGATCACACTGGCGACCGATCCGGACGAGAACGTGCGGTCCGCCTTCCTCATGGGGACGCGGTCACGAACCGTCGTCCTGCTCATGGAACAGCGAGAGACCGACCCGGAGATGCTCGAACAGCTCGCCCAGCAGAGCTACGCGAGCCCCGAACGGAAGTTCCCCGTGCCGCTCGCCGACCTCGTTCCCCGAGAGCTGGACGGCCTCTACGAGCTCCTCGGTCTCGACGACGACACCGTCGCGCTCGCGACGTCCCGCTGGGCACGGGCGCAGGAACGCGGCGAGCGCATCACCGTCGGCGACGCGCTCCGCGAGATCGGCGCTATCGCCTGATCGTTACCCCGCAGTGAGCGACTTCGCGTACCAGCGGTCGGAGTACGGATCGTCGTTGAACGGCGCCACCCGGACGAAGCCGAGCCGTTCGTAGAGCGCACAGGCCTCGGCGAGCTCAGCGCGGGTGTCCAGCCGCAGCGACGTGATCCCGCGTCCCCGGCAGACGTCCTCGACGTGGCGCAGGAGCGCCGAACCGACGCCTCGGCCGCGGTGCTCCGGCAGCGTGAACACCTTCGTCAGCTCGCCGACGGCACCCACGAAGCGCACGCCGGCGCAGGCGACAGCGGCTTCCCCGTCACTCGCGACGACGAACACCCCGGAGTCCCCCTGCAGGTCGTCGTACGGCTCCTCGTCGAGCGCCCGATCGACCTCGGCCGGCGTCGCCACCCGCCCGTACCACCGCGACGCGACCTCCGTCAGGTAGGCCCGCACGATCGCGTCGGCCCGGCCTGCGCCGGGTCGCTCCGTCTCGATTATCATCGCGCCCCTTGCGTGGCCGCACACGGGTCAGCGGGAAGCGGTCGCCTCGCGCGCGGCGGCTTCCGCCGCGACCCAGGCGAGCATGCCGCACTTGACGCGCATGACGAACTTGGAGACGCCGTGGAAGGCGACGAGGTCCTCGAGGACGTCCTCGTCGGGCTCACCGACACCGCGCGAGCGCATCATGGTGCGGAACTCCTCGGTCAGTGCGAGGAACTCGGGCACGGTGCGGCCGACGGCCATGTCGGTGAGGACCGATGCCGACGCCATCGAGATCGAGCAGCCGTCGCCCTGCCAAGCGAGCCCGGCGATGCGGTCGGTGCCGGGTTCGAGCCGCAGGCTGACCGTGATCTCGTCGCCGCACGTGGGGTTCCGCTCGAAGTGCGAGGCATCCGCGTCGGGCATCGCACCGTCGCCGTGACGCGCCTTCGCGTGGTCGAGGATGACCTGCTGGTACAGGCTGTCGAGGGCGTTCACGCAGTCGCTCCGAAGTAGTCGCGGATCTCGGCGACGGCTGCGAGGAACCGGTCGACGTCGTGCTCGGTCGTGTAGACGTAGGTGCTCGCGCGGCTGGTGGCGACCAGACCGAGGCGGCGGTGCAGGGGCTGGGCGCAGTGGTGGCCGGAACGCACGGCGATGCCCTGCGCGTCGAGGTACTGCGAGACGTCGTGGGCGTGCACGCCGTCGACGTCGAACGCGACCAGGCCGGAGCGCGGGACACCGGCGGGCGGACCGACCAGGCGGATGCCGGGCACGGCGGCGAGACCGTCGAGCATCCGGCGGGCGAGGTGCTCCTCGTGGGCACGGACGCGTTCCATGCCGATGCCCTGCAGGTAGCGGACCGCCTCGGCGAGGGCGACCGCCTGGGACACGGGCTGCGTGCCGGCCTCGAACCGCTCGGGCGCCGGCATGAACTCGGAGCCCTCCATCGTCACGGTGGTGATCATCGATCCGCCGGTGCGGAACGGCGGAAGGGCGTCGAGCAGCTCGGCACGGCCCCAGAGCACGCCGATGCCGTTCGGGCCGAGCATCTTGTGCCCGGAGAACGCGGCGAAGTCGACTCCGAGCTGCTGCACGTCGAGGGGACGGTGCGGTGCGGACTGGCAGGCGTCGAGCACCACGAGGGCGCCGCGGGCGTGGGCGAGGCCGACGACCTGCTCGACGGGGGCGATCATCCCGGTGACGTTCGAGACGTGCGAGAACGCGACGACCTTCGTGCGGTCGGTGATCAGCGCCGCAGCGTCGTCGGCGGTCCAGGTGCCGTCGTCGGCGACCGGGATCCAGCGCAGGGTCGCTCCGGTCAGTGCGGCGAGCTCCTGCCACGGCAGGAGGTTGGCGTGGTGTTCGGCCTCGGTGACGAGGATCTCGTCGCCGGTGCCCAGACGGAAGCGCTCGGCGTCGGCACCGCCGCGGCCACGGCTGGCGTTGGCCATGCCGTAGGCGACGAGGTTGAGGGCGTCGGTGGCGTTCGCGGTCCACACGACCTCGGTCGGGGCAGCGGCACCGATGAAGCCGGCGACGGTGGCGCGGGCGTCCTCGTAGGCGTCGGTGCTGAGCGCCGCGAGCGTGTGCGCACCGCGGTGGACGGCGGCGTTGTCGTGTTCGAGGAACCGGCGCTCGGCGTCGAGGACCTGGCGCGGGCGTTCAGCCGTCGCCCCGGAGTCCAGGTACGCCAACGGCTGCCCGTTCACGTCCTGCGCGAGGATCGGGAAGTCCCGCTTGATCGCCTCGACCTCGGTCTCGGTGAGCGGCTGGTTCGGCGCCACGACTGTCACGTCTCGTCCTCCTGGTGCTGCTGTCCGGAGCAACCCGTCCATGGTGTCCGTTGTTCCCGACCACGTCCAGTCGGCACGGCGACGGCCCAGGACCACGCCGGGTCCTGGGCCGTTGCCGTCGTTCGCTACTCGTTGCCGATCTTCTTGTCCGCTGCGTCGCGGGCACCGTCGATCTTGTCGTCGTACTTGCCGCCCGTGGCCTTCTTGACCGCGTCGGCCACACCGCCGAGCACCTTGTCGCTGATGCCCTCGGCCTTCTCGCTCTGCAGGGCGTCCTGGACCTTGCCGTCCTTCAGGAACTCCTGGGCCTTCTTCGTGATGTCGTCGAACCCCGCCATCGGCTGCTCCTCGTCTCGGTGCGGAGCCCGTCGCTCCGTCCTGGCGCCGACTGTAGGCCGCCGGGCAGCCGTCCGTGCCGGAACGCTCGGGGTCTTCACACCATCTGGGCGCTGCGGCGGCGCGCGAGCACGTACCCGACGGCGACCGCGCCGGACACCGCGAGCAACGAGGGCACGAGGATGTCGGTGCCCTGCTGGGTGAACTCGACGACGAGCACCAGGGCGGTGAACGGCGCCCGCATGGTGGTGGCGAGGAAGGCCGCTGCACCGACGAAGGCGAAGGCCGCCAGGCTCGGGCCGTCGGCCGGCCACAGCAGCAGCCACGCACCGCCCAGCCCGCCACCGATCGCGGAACCGATCGCGATCGAGGGGGTCAGCGTGCCACCGACCGCACCCGCTCCGATGGTGGCCGAGGTGGTCACGGTCCGCAGGACACCGAGCAGCAGCAGCAGGACGATCGGCGAGAGGCCGGCGAACGAGGCGTCGTCGAGCGTGGTGTTCATCGCGACGAGGCCGAGCGCCCGCCCGTTGCCGAGGATCTCCGGGAACGGGATCGCGATGAGTCCCACCATCGCGAAGACCACCGGCAGCACGACGAGCAGGTGCCAGCCCTTCGGCGCGATGCCCTGCAGCCGGTTGGTCAGCTTGACGAACCCGACCCCGGCGAGCCCCAGCACGGGCCCGACGACGATCGCCCAGACGAGCAGCGACGGCGACAGGTGCATCGCGGGCACGTGGTACAGCACCTCGTCCGGGATCACGAGCCGGGCGGTGATGGCGGCGACGGCACTCGTGGCGAAGGCGGGCAGGGCGGTCGCGAAGCTGATCTCCCCGAGCAGGACCTCGACCGCGAACAGCGCGCCACCGAGGGGTACGTCGTACACGGCGGCGAGGCCGGCCGCAGCACCGCAGGCGACGAGGATCTTCGTCTCGCGTGCGGTCAGCCCCGCACGCCGGGTGACGAGTTGAGCAAGCCAGGCTCCGACTTCACGCGGCGCGACCTCTTTGCCGATGGACGCGCCGAGCCCCACGGCCAGGATCTGGATGCCGGCGTTCGCGAGCGTCGCCAGGGCCGGCATCCGCTTGCCGTCGACTGCCGCGGTGACCGAGACGATCGAGCGCCCCCACCGACGGAGCGCCCACCAGGCGAACCCGGTCAGGACGCCGGCCGCGGTGAGCGCGAGGAACCGGTTCAGGCCCGACGATGCGTCGGCGGCCTCGAGGTGCCCGCCGAACCCGTACCCGAAGGCGACGAACTGGATGAGCTGGAGCGCGAGCCAGACCGCGATGCCGGCGATGCCGCCGGAGACGCCCACCAGGGCGGTGACGACGGCGAGCTTGAGGGCCCAGACCGGGGTCGCGTGTCCGGAGTGCGGCATGACCGGAAGCCTAACGGGCTGGACGCACCCGATGACGGACCGCGACGGGCCCGCCCGACGCGGGACGGGCCTCCAGGCCGGGAGCCCCGACCACCCGCCGTCAGACGGCCGTCACCCGGAACGGCACCACGCAGTCGGCCGGCATGAGCGGCGGCTGCAGGCCGACGGTGCCGAGCACCCGGCCGCTGAACACCCGCGGGCCGGACCACCAGTCCGGTCGCACCAGGTCGTGGCCGTCGCCGATGACCACCGGGTCGACGCGGTACGCCGTGTCGGGGTCGAGGTCGCGGAAGGTGACCCGGCCGGTGCCGGAGACCTCGGAGCGGCCGATGCTGGCGAGGAAGAAGACGGCCCGTTGCCGGTCCGGCGCGACCGTGCCGTACACGAGCCGCGCGTCGTCGACCTCGTCCGAGCGCACCAGGTCGCCGCCGTGCAGGAGCGGGCGGAGCTCGCGGTAGAGCGCGATCCACTCCGTCAGTGCGGCGGACTCGTCGGCGGTCGCGCCGGCCAGGTCCCACTCGATGCCGAGGTGCCCGACCAGGGCGGTGCCGGCACGGAAGGCGAGGTCGTGGACGCGACCGGTCGTGTGGTTCCGGCCGCTCGCGATGTGCGAGCCGAGCAGCTCCGGCGGCAGGAGCTGCTGCGTCCACCGGTGCATCTGCTGGCGCTCGAGCGGGTCGATGTCGTCGGACACCCACACCCGCGCGGTGTGCTCGATGACGCCGAGGTCGACCCGACCGCCACCCGACGAGCACGACTCGATCTCCAGCGACGGGAAGCGCTCGCCGAGCGTCGCCATCAACCGGTACGCGGCGAGGGTCTGCTCGTGGACCGCTGCGCCACCGCCCGGGAACCCCGCCTCGACGAGGTCGCGGTTGTGGTCCCACTTCACGGCGTCGACCGCGTACTCGCCGATGATCGCCGTCATCCGTTCGAGCACGTGGTCGAAGGCCTCGGGGATCGCCAGGTTGAGCACCTGCTGGTCGCGGGAACGCGCGGGCAGCCGACCGTCGGCCTGCAGGATCCACTCCGGGTGGGCGCGCGCCAGGTCGCTGTCCTCGTTCACCATCTCGGGTTCGAACCACAGGCCGAACTCCATGCCGAGCGCACGGACGCGGTCGACCAGCGGGCCGAGTCCGTCCGGCCAGACGTCCTCGTCGACGTACCAGTCACCGAGGCCGGCGTGGTCGTCGCGGCGGCCACGGAACCAGCCGTCGTCGAGCACGTAGCGTTCGACGCCGAGGGCCGCGGCACGCTCGGCGAGGTCGACGAGGCGGGCCAGGTCGTGATCGAAGTACACGGCCTCCCACACGTTGATCGTCATCGGGCGGGGCGTCGTCGGGTGCTGCGGGCGGCTACGGAGCCAGCGGTGGAACCGTCGGGCCTGGTCGTCGAGGCCGTCCCCGTGGGCGAAGTACACCCACGGCCCCTCGTACGTGCCACCGGTGCCGAGCCGGACCTCGCCGGGCAGCAGGAGTTCGCCGCCGCCGATGACCTGGCGGCCCGTGGCGAGCCGTTCGGCGTGGTGCCGGTGGTTGCCGCTCCAGGCGGTGTGGACGCCCCAGACCCGGCCGTGCGCGAAGCCGAAGCCCGGCTCCCCCACCGTCAGCACGGTCGCGGCGTCGGTGCCGGTGCGGCCCTTCCGGCCCTCGCGCTGGTGGGTCCCCACGACGAGTTCGCGGCGCTGCGGGGTGCGCTCCTTGCCCCAGCGGCCGGCGAAGTCCAGGATCTCGCGGGCCCCGGACGGGATCGGCATCGCGAGCGTCAGGTCGTCGACGGTGTACACGCCGTCGGCGGTGTTCGTCACGCTCGCGCGGGCCCGCACGAGCCCGGAACCGAGCATCTCGATGGTCACCCGGACGGTGAGCCCGGCGACGGTGTCCTCGGCGTCGGCGGTGACCGCGGAGTCGGTGACCGCGAGCGACGTCACGGTGAACGCCGGCGACCAGTCGGCGCCGTCACGGTGCCCGGCGAGCCCCGGACGACCGCTCCAGCCCCGGTGTGGCTCGGGCAGCACCGACAGGCGGACCGGGTCGTCCATCTCGTTCGGGGACACCGGGGTGACGTCGGCGTCGGCGAGGGCCGTCAGCGCGTCGGTGTCGAGCGGGCCGAGTGCCGCTCCCCAGTGCACGACGGCGGGGAGCGCGTCGTCGCGGCAGTCCAGGACGAGCGAGACGCCACCGGCGGTCAGGTGGACGAGTTCGTGCGGCATGCGGGCTCCAGTCGGCGTCGTTGCACGTCAGAGCTTTCCGGTCCGGGGCCGTCCGCTGCAAATCCTGCTGCGGCGCGGCCCCGGTTGCGCCGCAGTCCAG
>NZ_MJGT01000052.1:30267-37539 GCF_001864975.1 Curtobacterium sp. MMLR14_002 | reverse complement strand
GCGGCGCGGCTCCGGTTGCGGCTCAGAACCAGCGCTTGACCTTGAACACCACGTACAGGATCGCGGCGAACAGGACCATCGCGACGATCGACAGCGGGTACCCCCACGTCCAGCCGAGTTCGGGCATGTGCGTGAAGTTCATCCCGTAGATCGCGGCGATGAGCGTCGGCGCGAACAGGATCGCCGCCCAGCCGGAGATCTTCTTCGTGTCGTCGTTCTGCTTCTGCGCCGCCAGGGTCGAGTCGACGGTCAGGGCGTTCTGCAGCAGCTGTCGGAACGTGTCGAGTCGCTCCACCACCCGGATCGCGTGGTCGAGGACGTCGCGGAACCGCCGCTGCATCTCGATCGGCAGGTGGTACTTCTCGGCGCCGCGGTGCAGGTTCTCGATCATGTAGACCAGCGGACGCGCGGCACGCTGGAAGTCGACGACCTCGCCGAACAGCTCGTACACGCGCCGGGACACCCCGGCCTCGCCCGAGAACAGCTGGTCCTCGATCTGGTTGATGTCCTCCTCGAGTCCGTCGATCACCGGCACGTAGCCGTCGACGATGGAGTCCATCAGCGCCCAGAGCTGCGCCTGCGGGCCGACGGTCACCAGCCCCGGCTTGCCGCTCAACCGCTGCAGCGCCCGGGGAACGGTCTGCTTGCCGCGGGGGTCGGCCTTCACGACGGCGAGGAAGAAGGTCTCACCGACGAAGGCGTGCACCTCGCCGAACGCCACCTCTTCCTGCTGGTCGTTGTACAGCGCCGGCTTGAGCACCACGAACAACGTCGAGCCGTAGCGCTCGAGCTTCGGTCGCTGGTGCCCCTCGGCGGAGTCCTCGACGGCGAGTTCGTGCAGGCCGAGGGCGACCGCGACGTCGCCGAGTTCCTCGGCGTCGGGCTGGTGCAGGACGATGCACGCGCTGGCGCCCTGTTCGTCGAGCATTCGGAAGGTGTCGTCGAGGGACGGACTCGCGATCGGTGCGATCCGGTCGATGTAGACGGTGTTCAGTTCGACGCTCACGCGCCCACCGTACGCAGGGTGGCCGGTCTCCGGCCTGGAGGCCCCGCCACACGCCCCGCGTCCTGCCTGAACGTGCGCTGCACGGCCGCCGCTACCGGCCGCCTACGGTGCAGGTCATCAGCATGCTGACGAAAGGGACTGTCATGAAGAGGATCTGGAAGCGCATCGCGGTGGCCGTGAGCGCAGTCGTCGCCGTCATCGGCGCGTACGTCGGGTCGGGCGCTGCCGGCGGCACGCCCATCCAGGACGCCGCCGGTGGCGCCCTGTCGGCGTCCTCGACCGCGATCGCCCCGGACGGCCCGGCCTTCTCGATCTGGAGTGTCGTCTACGCCGGGCTCATCGGCTACGCGGTCCTGCAGCTCTTCCGCACCGCGAACGACGAACGGCACGAGCGGCTGGTGGTGCCGGCGGTGCTCTCCCTGCTGCTCAACGCCGCGTGGATCCTGTCGGTGCAGTTCGGGTTCCTGTGGGCGAGCGAGCCGATCATCGTCGCACTGCTCGCCGTGCTGATCTGGACGTTCACGATCCTGCGCCGCACCCCGTCCCGCGGGGTCGTCGAGGCGATCCTGACCGACGGCACGTTCGGGCTGTACCTGGGGTGGGTCTGCGTCGCGACGGCCGCGAACACCGCTGCGGTACTGACGGCGGCGGGCTTCCGGGGCTTCGGACTCGGGCAGGACCCGTGGGGCGTGGTCGTCGCCGCGGTGGCCGGGCTCGTCGGGGTCCTCATCGCGCTGTGGGGCCGGGGACGCCTGGCACCCATGGCCTCGGTCGCGTGGGGTCTGGCGTGGGTCGCCGTGGCCCGGTTCGAGGGACCGCTCGTCTCCGTGCCGACGGCGGTCGCGGCCGTGGTGGCTGCGGCGGCCGTGGTCGTCGTGACCCTGGTGGTGCGTGCCCGCGCCGGCTGGGTCGGCGGGCGTGCCGGTCGGGCGGCGGCCCCGGTGGCCGCCTGACGCGCGGCTACCTGCGCGTCGTTTCGGGCTGAGCGACACCTCACGCAGCGATTGGGCCGTGAGGTGTCGCTCAGCGCGAAGACTCGCGCGGCAGACTCGCGCGACAGACTCGCGAAGAATCAGCGCGCGGACGCGACCAGGCCGTGCGCGGCGGCGACCGCGGCGTTCGTGACCCGGCCGTCGTGCACGTTCAGGCCGGCGGCGAGTGCGGGGTCGGCCTCGAGCGCGGCCTCCCAGCCACGGTCGGCGATCGCGACGGCGTACGGCAGCGTGGCGTTGGTCAGCGAGATCGTGCTCGTGCGCGGAACGGCGCCGGGCATGTTCGCCACGCAGTAGTACACGGTGTCGTGCACGGCGAACGTGGGGTCGTCGTGGGTGGTCGGGTGCGAGCCCTCGAAGCAGCCGCCCTGGTCGATCGCGATGTCGACCAGCACCGAGCCCGGCCGCATGTCGGCGACCATCGCGTCGGTGACGAGCTTCGGCGCGGACGCCCCGGGGATGAGCACGGAGCCGATCACCAGGTCGGCGTCGCGCAGGGCCTCGGCGATGGCGTGCGCCGACGAGCGCAGGGTCGTGACGCGGCCGTCGAACCGGGCGTCCAGTGCCCGGAGCCGCGGCAGGCTGATGTCGAACACGGTGACGTCGGCGCCCATGCCGAGCGCCATCGTCGCGGCGTGCTCCCCCGCGACACCACCGCCGATGACGACCACGCGGCCCTTCGGCGTGCCGGGGACCCCGCCGAGCAGCAGCCCGCGCCCGCCGTTCGTGCGCATCAGGTGGAACGCGCCGACCTGGGCGGACAGTCGCCCGGCGACCTCGGACATCGGCGACAGCAGGGGCAGCGAGCGGTCCGGCAGCTGCACGGTCTCGTAGGCGATCGCCGTCGCACCCGAGTCGATGAGCGCGTCGGTCAGCGGTCGGTCGGCGGCGAGGTGCAGATAGGTGAAGAGCACCTGGCCCGGCCGGATCATCGGGTACTCCGACGCGACCGGCTCCTTCACCTTGAGGATCAGCTCGGCGCGCTCCCACACCTCGGCCGCGGTGTCGACGATCGTGGCGCCGGCGGTGCGGTACTCGTCGTCGGTGAAGGCCGAACCGGACCCGGCCCCGGCCTGCACAAGCACCTGGTGGCCGTGCGATCCGAGCTCGGCGACACCGGCGGGCGTGGCCGCGACGCGGTACTCGTTGTTCTTGATCTCGGTGGGGACGCCGATGCGCATGCTGACTCCTTCGTGGGCGGTGCGTTCGTCCCGTCCATTGAGCACCGGATTCGCCCACAGCAGCACTGAGCCGAACATCCGGACAGCGGCAGCGTGATCCGTGTCACGAGATTCGGCGGAACGGTCCGCAGCAGCAGTCGGTCAGTGCCCGCGCAGCGACTCGCTCGGCAGCTCTCCGAAACGGCTGCGGTAGGTCGCCGAGAAGCGCCCGAGGTGCCCGAAGCCCCACGTCCGCGCGATCTCGGCCACCGTCGTCTCGTCCAGGCCGCTGCCGACCAGGTCGGTCCGGGCGCCGTCGAGTCGCACGCCGCGCAGGAGTTCCCCCGGCGTCTGGTCGAGGTGCCGACGAAGGGACTGCTGCAGGCCGCGGGGGCTGAGCCCCGCCGCCGCGGCGATCTCCGGCGTGCCGATCGCTTCGCGCGCGTGCTCGTGCACGAACTCGAGCGCCCGGCGCAGACGGTCGTGCTCGGGGCCGCTGCCGGACACCGTCGCACGCCACTTGTCGCGCTGCGGGAAGGCCCGGATGGCCGCGGTCACGAAGGCCTCGGCGATGTCGTGCTGCACCATCGGGCTCATCGACCGGTCGACGTCGAGCCACGTGGCCGAGTACTTCCGCACCACCGACCGCCACAGCGCGATGCCGTCGGCCGTCGGGCGGCGCATCGGCTCGAAGGCGAAGTCGTCGTCACCGGCCACGGCTCGGACGAAGTCGC
Source organism: Curtobacterium sp. MMLR14_002 (assembly GCF_001864975.1). Classification (NCBI taxonomy): domain Bacteria; kingdom Bacillati; phylum Actinomycetota; class Actinomycetes; order Micrococcales; family Microbacteriaceae; genus Curtobacterium; species Curtobacterium sp. MMLR14_002. The sequence goes on along the minus strand of NZ_MJGT01000052.1, from coordinate 33,647 downwards.
GGTCCAGATGGACCAGGTTCAGGGCGATGTCGCGGTGGTGCAGCGCGTACGGCTCGGCGAAGGGCAGCACGACGGGCACCCCGGCCTCGAGCTCGTACGTCTCGCCGCCCGAGGTGATCCGGCTCGAACCGCTGCGCATCCAGGCGACCAGGAACTCGTCGTCGACCTGGCTCTCGCTCCGCAGGTCGACCATGAACCGCGACGAGCGCAGGGACATCCGTCCGTCGCCGACGCCGGCGAAGTCCCAGTGGGCGTTCTCGTGGGTGCGACGGACCAGTGGTGCACGGAAGTCGTAGTCGCTCCCGAAGAACGCGAGCGCCTGGTCGACGTCGCTGCCGACCATCCGACGGAAGTACCGCTGGCCGGGCTGTTCGAGAGAGAGCACCATGCTCCAGAACCTAGGACCGACCACCGACAAACTGCGTCAGGTCCTGACTCTCAGGGCTGCAGGATCGCCTGCCCCACGCTCTCGTCCAGGATCAGGTCCGTGATGAGCCCGGCGGCCAGCGCGCCCCGCAGCGACGCCGCCTTCGACCGCCCGGCGACGACGCAGACCCGCCGCGGCGCGCGCTTGATCGTGTCGAGGTCCGGAGCGCCGGCGCGGGCGTTCACCCCGATGTCCTTCCACGAGCCGTCGGCCCGGTAGAACACCGTCGAGACGTCACCGACGACCCCCGCCTGCGTGAGCTCGTCGCGGTCCTCGGGGTCGAGGTACCCGCCGGAGTACACGTGCGAGGGCACCGGGGCCTGCGGGGCACCGACACCGAACACGACGAGGTCCATCCGCTCGTGCAGGTCGAGCACACGGCGGATCGAGCGCTCCCGGAACAGCGCTTCCTTCGTCGCGGGGTCGTCGAAGAACGCCGGCACCGGGAACTGCTGCACGAACGCACCGTAGGCCTCGCCGAACCGGCGCAGGATCTCGGACGCGTAGACGATGCCCGTGGTGCGGGTGTTCGCGGCGCCGTTGATCTGCACGATCGTCGAGCCGTGGGTGGTCTTCGGCACCAGGTAGCGGCTGACCGCACTCACGGTCGAACCCCACGAGATCCCGATCACCATGTTCGACTCGACGTACTGCGTCAGGATCCGGGCGGCGGACAGCGCCACCCGCTCGAGCCGGTCGACGTCGCTCGTGTGGTCCGGCACCGGGACGACGTGCGCGTGCACCCCGAAGCGGGAGCGGATGCTCCGGCTCAGCGCAGCGGCCTGGTCCAGGGGCGAACGGATCTGGATGTCGACGAGCCCGGTGTCCCTCGCGTACTTCAGCAGCCGCGACACCGACGAGCGCGAGGTGCCGAGTTCGTCGGCGATGGCGTCCATCGTCAGGTCCTGCAGGTAGTACAGGTGGGCGGCGCGCAGCGCCTGCTGCGTGCGCATGGGCTGAGCCGCATCGCTCATGGTGCTCCGATCTGTCGAACGCAACCATGCACGGACGTGCAGGGCCTCTGCAACCCCTGCCGCGCCTCCTGACCGCCGTGTCGGGCCTGGACGACACGTGTGCTGCACGTTCGTGCACGCGAGTTGCCCGCCCTGTCGAACGAGCGCACGATCGATCCTGACCCCACGAACAGACGAAGGAAGCGACGAACCATGTCGAAGAAGACACAGCCCCGGAACACGGTGACCGCCCTCACCGAGCGCCCGAACGCGCAGGTCCTCGTCGTCGGCGGCGGCATCAACGGCATCGCGACGTTCCGCGACCTGGCGCTCCAGGGCGTCGACGTCGCCCTGGTCGAGCGTGGCGACTACGCCTCCGGCGCCTCCGCGGCCTCGAGCCACATGATCCACGGCGGCATCCGCTACCTGGAGAACGGCGAGTTCCGCCTGGTGCGCGAGAGCGTGCAGGAGCGCAACGGCCTGATCCGCATCGCCCCGCACTACGTCAAGCCGCTGCAGACGACCATGCCGATCTTCTCGACGTTCTCCGGCATCATGAACGCCCCGCTGCGCATGCTGACGCACAAGCAGCGCTCCACGAAGGAGCGCGGCGCGATGCTCATCAAGATCGGCATGACGATCTACGACTCCTTCTCGCGTGACGGCGGCTCCGTCCCGAAGCACGTCTTCCGCACCAAGAAGGCCGCGCTCGAGGACATGCCCGCCCTCAACAAGGACCTGAAGTACACGGGCACCTACTACGACGCGAGCGTGCACGAGCCCGAGCGCCTGGCCCTCGACGTCCTGAAGGACGGCCTGGCCGCGGGAGCCGGGAGCGGCTCAGCCGCGACCGCCCGCGCCACGAACTACGTCGAGGCAGCCGGGACCCGCGACGGCGGCGTCCTGCTGCGCGACCGCGAGACCGGCGACGAGTTCGTCTTCACGGCCGACGTCGTGATCAACGCCTCCGGCCCCTGGACCGACCTGACGAACGAGGCGTTCGGCGGCGAGACGAAGTTCATGGGCGGCACGAAGGGCTCGCACATCGTCGTCCACAACGACGAGCTGCTCGAGGCCACCAAGGGCCGCGAGCTGTTCTTCGAGAACGACGACGGCCGCATCGTCCTCATCTACCCGCTCAAGGGCCGGGTGCTCATCGGCACGACCGACATCGACGCCGACCCCTCGAAGCCGGTCACGACGACCGACGAGGAGATCGACTACTTCTTCGGGCTCGTCAAGCACGTGTTCCCGCAGATCGACGTCACCCGCGACCACATCGTCTACAGCTACTCCGGCATCCGTCCGCTCCCCCGCCACGAGGACACCGCCCCCGGCTTCGTGTCCCGTGACTACCGGATCGTGGACACCCAGATCGCCGGGCTGCCGAAGTCGACCGTGCTGTCGCTCGTCGGTGGCAAGTGGACGACCTTCCGTGCCCTCGCTGCACACCTGTCCACCGAGGCGACGACCAAGCTCGGCATGAGCCGCAAGGTCGACACCACGGGCATGCCGATCGGCGGTGGCAAGGAGTTCCCGACCACGGACGCCCAGCGCGCCCTGTGGATCAAGTCGCACCGCGACGGCCTGGACGAGTCCCTGGTCGAGGGGCTGCTCGAGCGCTACGGCACCCGTGCCGCCGAGGTCGTGGACGTCCTGACCGACAGCCCCGTCGAGCCGCTCGAGTCCGACCCGTCGCTCACCCGCGCCGAGGTCGCGTACTTCGCCCGCCACGAGCAGGCCGTCCACCTGGTCGACGTCGTCCTGCGCCGCACGAACCTGGCGTTCGTCGGCGGGGTCACGATCGACCTGCTCGACGAGCTGGCCGACGTGCTCGCCGAGGCGCTCGGCTGGACGACCGAGGAGCGCGCGGACGAGGTCCAGCGCACGCTCGACGTGCTGCGTGAGTCGCACGGCGTGATCGTGCCGCTGACGTCCGCATCGGCGTCGCAGCTCGCGTAGTCGACGCGACCGACCGCAGACGGGAGGCCCGGTACCAG
>NZ_MJGT01000052.1:0-29789 GCF_001864975.1 Curtobacterium sp. MMLR14_002 | reverse complement strand
CGGGCCTCCCGTCCGTTCGTGGTCGCGTTCGCGACCCGCTGGTCGCGTCGGCGACCCGCTGGTCGCGTCAGAAACGCTCGCCGGTGGGGTCGAGCGCCGTGCGGTCGATGAGCTGGTCGCCGCCGACCGGCTCGCCTTCCCAGTCGACCAGGCGCCAGCCGTCGGCGAACGAGCCCTCGAGCTCGACGATGCCGGTGTTCTCCAGGTGGCGCTTCGTGCCGAAGTGGTCCGGGGTGTTCTGCGCAGCTGCGCTCGCCCACGTGCGGATCGCGGCACCGTGACTGACGGCGGCGGCGACCGCGACCCCGGTGGCCTCGATCTGCCGGACGGCGTCGTCGTAGCGCTCGAAGAACTCGACGCCGCTCTCGGCACCGGGCATCCGGGTCGTCCGGTCGCCGCCGGACCAGCCGTGCACGGTGGAGATGTAGGTCTGCACGGACACCTTGTCGCTCTTGCCCTGGGTGTCGCCCGCCTCGATCTCGCGCAGGCCCGGCAGCACCACGGGCTCCAGGCCGAGCGAGGTCGCCAGGGGCGCCGCGGTGATCTGCGTGCGGACCATCGACGACACGAACAGTCGCTCGATCCCCCGGTCGGCGAGCGCTGCGGGCAGGGCGTCGGCCTGCTGCTGCCCGAGCTCGGTCAGCCCCGGTCCGGGCACCACGGCATCGAGGATGCCGTGCACGTTCGCGGGGGTCTGGCCGTGGCGGATGAGCAGCAGTCGCATGCCGCCACCCTACGGACCGCCGCTGACGTCAGCCCTGCCGGGTGTTCCAGCGGGGGTTCTTCTTGTTGATGACGTAGACGCGACCCCGGCGTCGGACCACCTGCGAGCCGGGGATCTTCTTCAGGGCCTTGAGGGAGTTGCGGACCTTCACGACGAGCCTCCTTGTTGATAACAGTTTTCAGTTACAGTAGCGGACATGCGTGCTGCTGCCATCACCCTCGTCACCGCCCTGCACCAGGTCGACGCCGACCGCGTCGCCGCCCGGATCTCGGACGGACACCGGATGCACGTCGCCGGGAGTGCCTTCGCCACCGCCCGCGCCGTGGCCGACCGCGCCGACCAGCTCGACCGGGTCTGCGGACCCGACGCGGGCCACGGGCTCGTCGTCACTCTGCACCCGGGGGCCGATGCCCGAGCGGTCGGCATGCTGCTCGCCAACGCGGCACGGTCCGAGACCGGCGACGACCGGGTGCTGCGGCACGTCGTCGGGGTGCTGCGGGCCGACGACGTCGCGCACCTGCTGTGGTCGGACGTCGACGACGCGTTCGTGGCCGCGGACCGGATGGCCGCACTCGTCGAGTACGCGACGGTGATCGCCCTCGACCGCATCGAACCGCTGTCGGGCCGTCGGCGACGGGCGCTCGTGTCACTGCTGCACCGGATGGCACCCCAGGCCGTGATCGTCGCCCTGCCCGCGATCCGGAGCGCCGCCGACCTGCCGGCCTCGAACGGTGGAGCCGCGCGGGTGCTCGCCACCGGTGCCGGCTGGATGCGGGCGCTGTCGAGCGGTGCGGACACCGGGCGTGAGGCCCGCGACGCCCTGGTCTCGATGCGCTACCGGGAGCCGCTGCCCTTCCACCCCGGACGACTGTCTTCCGTCATCGCCGACGACCTGTCCGCCGGGGTGAACGGCCGCGTGCTGCGGTCGCGGGGGTTCTTCCGCCTGGCGTCCCGGCCGGACCACGTCGGCTCGTGGTCGAGCTTCGGGTCGATGCTCGCGCTCGACCCCACCGCGAACCCGTCGTGGGACGCCGACGCCCCGATCGGGCAGGCGCTGTGGTTCGTCGGCGAGCAGCTCGACGTCCGGGCGATCGAGCGGGCGCTCGACGGGGCGCTGCTCACGCCGTCGGAGCTGCTCGCCGGGCCGGACGTCTGGCGCGGCTGGCCGGACCCGTTCCCGGTGTGGCCCGCGGTGGACCCGGCGTCGGAGCACCGGCACGAGTGAGGGTGCGCGTGTGCGGGCGAGTGCGCACTCGTCTTGCGACAGAGCACGAGTCGATCGACGCGTGCATCGTCGCCTCATGCGCACACATCCGCTCCGTGCGCATGCTGCGACAGAACGCGCGTCGATCGTCGCGTGGATCGTCGCAGTGTGCGCACGCACGGACGGGAGGCGCGGTGCGGGTCGGACCCGCACCGCGCCTCCCGTCCGTGGTCACGTCGAGAACCGCAGCGTCACCGCACCGGCGACGCCTCCCGCGCAGCAGCCTCGCGCGCAGCGGCAGCCGCCGCGTCCTGCGCCGCGAACGGCAGGTCACCGAGGTCCAGGTGCGGGTTCGTGTCCTGCGTGAGCACGAGCTCCTTCGCCTCGTCCTCGGTCTCCACGGCCGGCATCGACCCGGGCAGCGGGCGCTGCGAGGACTCCTTCATGCAGAAGACACCGATCGCTCCGACGACGCTCATCGCCATCAGGAAGTACGCCGGCGCGAGCTCGTCACCCGTCGCGGTGAGCAGCGCCTGCACGATCAGGGGCGTGGTCCCACCGAACACCGCGATCGCGATGTTGTAGGCGAAGCCCATGCCGCCGTACCGCGTCGAGGTCGGGAACAGCGCCGGCAGCGACGCGGCCTGGTTCGACACCCACAGCGCGGTCATCAGCGCGAGCAGTCCGAGGCCGGCGAGCGTCGACCACTGCGCCCCGTGCCCGATCAGCATGAAGGCCGGCACGACGAGCACGACCGTGGTGGCCGCACCGATCCACATCACGACTCGGCGGCCGAGGCGGTCGGAGAGCTTGCCGGTCAGCGGGAGCATCACCGCGAGCAGCAGGAGCACCGGGATCGTCAGGAGCGTGCCGTCGATGGCGGAGTACCCGAGCGAGTCGGTCAGGTACGTCGGCATGTACGAGGTCAGGGCGTAGCCGACGGTATTCGACGCGGCGACGAGCATGATCGCGATGACGATCGGGCGCCAGTGCTGACGGACCATCGCGACGACGTTGGCCGGACGCTCTCCGTCGAAGGACGCACGGGACTCGGTCGCGGCCTCCTGCGCGGCCTGGGTCGCCTGGAACACCGGCGACTCCTCGATGCGCAGACGGAAGTAGATCGCCACGACGCCGATCACACCGGCCGCCAGGAACGGGAAGCGCCAGCCGTAGGCGGTCATCGCTTCTTCGCCGAGGGTGAGCTGCAGCACCGACACCACCGTGGCACCGAGCGCGAAGCCCAGGTAGCTGCCGAAGTCCAGGATGCTCGCGAAGAACCCGCGACGGCGGTCCGGGGCGTACTCCGTGACGAACGTCGTCGCCCCGGCGTACTCACCACCGGTCGAGAAGCCCTGCGCGAGCTTCAGCACGACGAGCAGGATCGGGCCGAACACGCCGATCGTCGCGTACGCGGGGAGCGCCCCGATCAGGAACGTCGACGCCGCCATCATGATCAGCGTCGTCGCGAGCACCTTCTGCCGGCCGATCTTGTCGCCGAGGCGTCCGAACACGATGCCACCCAGGGGCCGTGCGATGTAGGTCGCCGCGAACACCCCGAGGCTGAACAGGATCTGCACCGAGGGTTCGGCCGTCGGCAGGAAGACCTTCCCCATCGTGACGGCCAGGTAGCCGTACACACCGACGTCGTACCACTCCATGGTGTTGCCGACGACCATGCCGCTGACGGCTCGTCGCATCATGCTCTTGTCGACCACGGTGACGTCGCTCTCGCGCAGCCGTCGGTGTGGTCGGGTGTGGGTACTGCTGGGGTCGGAACCCATGCATCGCTCCTCGAGAAGATCGGTGGGCCGTCGGGAACCGGCCCAGAACAGCGAGCGACGTTACCGAGCAACCGAAATGTCATTGGCCGGTGATTCTCAGGGAACGGCGTGTCACCCGAACGGGGGTCCCCGCCGATCCGCACCAGTCCGGTGAACCCGAAAGCTGAGTAACGAGGCCATAACATCGGCCCATGGCGATCGAACCCGAGACGAAGAACTGGACGTGGGTCATCGAGTCCGCGTGTCCCGAGTGCGGCTACGACGGCAGCGCGGTGACCGTCCGCGACGTGCCGGGCATCATCGACGAGAACACGGCCGGGTGGCCCGGAGTCCTCACGCGCGACGACGTCCGTGACCGCCCGGACGACCACACGTGGTCACCGCTCGAGTACGGCGCCCACGTGCGGGACGTGCACCGGAAGATGGCCGAGCGCCTCGAGCTGATGCTCACCGAGGACGCCCCGACGTTCCCGAACTGGGACCAGGACGCCACCGCCGTCGAGGACCGCTACGGCGAGCAGGACCCCGCGGTCGTCGCTCGGGAACTGCGGGAGTCGGCAGACCGCGCGGCCCGGGCCTTCGCGGCGGTGCCCGACGAGGTGCTCGAGCGCACCGGGCTCCGGTCCGACGGCAGCGCCTTCACCGTTGCGACGCTCGCCACCTACTACGCGCACGACCCGGTGCACCACCTGTGGGACGTGCGGCGCACGCGCTAGACGTGGGACCACCGGCCTGGAGGCGCGGTGCGGCCCCGCCCCGCGCCTCCAGGCCGCCGACGGTCGCCCCCGAAACCGGGCGTACCTGCCGGACTCGGGCGTACCTGCCGGACTCGGGCGTACCTGCCGGACTCGGGCGTACCTACCGAAACCGGGCGTACCTGCCGGAATCGGGCGTACCTACCGAAACCGGGCGTACCTACCGGGAAGAAACGACCAGGTATGCCCGAAAGCACCATCCATCGCACGCGTGATGGGAAGGATCAGGCACCGAGCCGGAGCGCTCAGGCGAGTGCGTCGAGCACGGCACGCGCCGTCGCGGCGTCCGTCACCAGCTCGTTGACGAGCCCGCCCCGCACCGCGGCCACGATGCTCGTGACCTTCGCGCTGCCCACGGCGACCCCGACCGCGTGCGGCACGGTCGACAGGATCTCGCGCGAGGTCCGCACCATCCGGTCGCTGCCGGGGAACTCGATCGGCGAGCCGTCCGCGGCGTAGAAGTTGAGGCAGACGTCGCCGGCGGCACGGTCGAACGCGACGTCCTCGACCGGGATGCCCCGGGCCAGCGCGTCCCGCGTGTGGGTCGGCGCCCCGATGCCGAGGATCGCGCCCTTCGCCCGGCTCCAGAGCCCGACGACGTGCTGGAACGCCGGGTCCTCGTCGAGGGTGGACCGCATCACCGGGGACGGCAGCGCCTGGGCGAACAGGAACGCCGGGATCGCGCCGGAGTGCTCCGCGGCCGTCCGGGTGATCTCGTTCGTCTGGAACCACGGCATCGGGTCGGCCTGCCCGCCCACCGTCGGGACGAGCTGCACCCCGGGCATGGTCGGCATGCCGGACCGTGCGACGTCGTACACCGTGCGCCCCGACGACATCAGGACGGCGTCGCCGGGGACGAGCCCCATGCCCTCGACCGCGGCGGCCAGCGGCGCGGCCAGGTCGGCACCGAGCGTGGCGGCATGGGTGACCGCGGCGAGGTGCACCGCGCGGAGCCCGAGCACGACCTGCAGCCGTTCGGCGAGCGCCACGGTCTCGTCCTGGAACGGGTCGACGACCTCGATGCGGACGAGTCCGGCCTTGCGGGCCTCGGCCACGAGCCGCGAGACGGTCGGCCGCGAGACGCCGAGGCGCGAGGCGATCTCGACCTGGGTGGCGTCCTCGAGGTAGTACATCCGCGCCGCCTGGTAGACGGTGTCCAGCGGGAACCGGGTGCGGGCTCCGTCCGGGGTGGGGGTCTCGGCCGACATGGTGCGATGCTACCGCCACGCGCAACGCAGAAATTGTGTGCTGGACAGATGTCCACGGCCGTCGCAGACTGATTCGGGAGCGCCCGGAACCTCGGGGCGCGGGAGGAGCACAGACATGACGTACCGTCTCGTGATCGGGTCCGACGACGCCGGGTTCGACTACAAGGAGATCATCAAGGCCGACCTGCTCGCCGACGACCGGGTGTCCGACGTGCGGGACGTCGGCGTCGACGCGGACGGCCACACCGCGTACCCGCACGTCGCCGTCGACGCCGCACGGCTGGTGGCGAACGGCGAGGCCGACCGGGCGATCCTGATCTGCGGCACCGGACTGGGCGTGGCGATCAGCGCCAACAAGGTGCCGGGCATCCGCGCCGTCACCGCGCACGACTCCTACAGCGTGGAGCGCTCGGTCCTGTCGAACGACGCCCAGGTCCTCTGCATGGGGCAGCGGGTCGTCGGCATCGAGCTCGCGCGTCGTCTGGCGAAGGAGTGGCTCGGCTACGAGTTCGACCGTTCAAGTGCCAGCGCCGAGAAGGTCAACGCCATCTGCGAGTACGACGGCAGCGCGCCCGCGGGCGTCGACGCCCAGGCGTAGTCCCCCGCGCAACGCCCAGCTGCCTGTCGGGGGCCGGACGTACCGTACCGACGACTCCAATGCTCCACGAGGGGAACCCGATGAAGAAGTCAGCCTGGCTGCCAGCCGTCATCGCACCGGTCGTCGTCGCCGGCGCCGTTGCCGCGCCGATGATCGCGAACGCCGCGAACGACCCGATCGCGGGGACGAACCCCAGCGCGGCGGCCGTCATCGCCAGCATCGCGAAGTCGTCGGACGCCCAGTACTCGGGGAAGCTCTCGCAGACGAGCGCGCTCGGCCTCCCTGAACTGCCGACGGGTTCGGGCGGCTCCTCGCTCGAGGGCGACGCCTCCGACGTGCTCGGGCTGCTCACCGCGTCGCACACCGCCCGGGTCTACGTCGACGGCCCCGACAAGCAGCGCGTCCAGCTGACGCAGCAGCTCGCCGAGCAGGACGTCGTCCGCAACGGCTCGGACGTCTGGACCTGGGACTCGAAGGAGCGCACGGCCACGCACGTGACCCTGCCGAGCGACACCGCGGAGGACCCGCAGGACGGCACGACGACCCCGGCCGACATCGCGAAGCAGGCCATCGACGCGATCACCCCGACCACCACCGTGTCGAAGCCGACCGAGGTCAGCGTCGCCGGACACGACGCCTGGCAGATCACCCTGACGCCGAAGTCGTCCGACACCCTCGTCGGAGCCGTCCGGCTGGCCGTCGACCAGCAGACCGGACTCCCGCTCCGCGCGAGCGTCCAAGCCGCCGGCGCGGACGACCCCGCGGTGCAGGTCGGGTTCACGAGCCTCGACTACGGCGCCCCCGCTGCCCGGCTCTTCGACTTCACCCCGCCGTCGAACGCGAAGGTGACCGAGAAGGACCTGTCCGAGGCCGGATCCCACGCGAAGGGCGAGCACGGCGACCACCGTGGCACCCCGAACGGTGACGAGCCGACCTTCACCGGCACGGGCTGGAGCACCATCGCCGAGCTCCCCGCGGGTACGGTCGATCGGTCCGGGCTCGAGGGCGAGGCCTCGGGCCTGCTCGACCAGCTGACGAAGCCCGTCGACGGCGGCCGTGCCGTGCAGACGTCGCTCGTCTCGGTCTACCTGACCGACGACGGCCGCGTGCTCGCGGGTGCCGTGCCGGTCGCCTCCCTGGTCGACGCCGCGAAGTGAGCGCGGACGACCACGAGGTGAGCACAGCCGGGGCGAGCTCAGCCGACCACCAGGCGAGCACGGCCGGACCGGGACCCGACCTGGCGATCCGCACCACGGGCCTCCAGAAGGTGTTCCGCAAGCAGCGTGCGGTCGACGGGATCGACCTGGCGGTGCCGCGCGGCGCGGTGTTCGGGTTCCTCGGGCCGAACGGTTCCGGCAAGACCACCACGATCCGGATGCTGCTCGGGCTCTCGAGCGCGAGCGGCGGCACCATCGAGCTGCTCGGCGAACCGATGCCGAAGGCGCTGCACGACGTCCTGCCCCGCGTCGGCGCGCTCGTCGAGGGGCCGGCCTTCTACCCGTACCTGTCCGGCCGGGCGAACCTGCAGCGCTTCGACGCCGCCGACCCCACCTCGGACCCGCGTACCCGCAAGGCCCGCGTGGCCGGTGCCCTCGACCGCGTCGGGCTGACCCACGCGGCCGACAAGAAGGCGCACGCGTACTCCCTCGGCATGAAGCAGCGGCTCGGTCTCGCGAACGCCCTGCTGTCCCCGCGCGACCTGCTGGTGCTCGACGAGCCGACCAACGGCCTCGACCCGCAGGGCACCCGCGAGGTCCGCAACCTCATCCGCTCCCTGGCCGACGACGGCACCACGGTGTTCGTGTCGAGCCACCTGCTGGCCGAGATCGAACAGGTCTGCACGCACGCAGCCGTCATGCGGACGGGCAAGATCGTCGCGCAGGGCCCCCTCGACGAGCTGCGCGCAGCCGGGGCCCGGACCGTGACCGTGCGGACGCCCGACATCGGGCAGGCCGGTTCCGTCCTCACCCGACTCGGGCTCACCCCGCGGCACGACGGCGGGGCCGACGTACTGGTGGCCGACCTGCCGAACGAGCTGCTGCCGGAGACGATCACCACGGAACTCGTGCGCGCCGACGTCCGGGTCCGAGGCCTGACGGTGGGCGGCGGCACCCTCGAGGACCTGTTCGTCGCACTCACCGGAGAGGGATTCGATGTCGCAGCCTGACGCGGCCGTGCGCGACCTGCCCGTCCGCCGCCGGCAGCGCCCGTTCGCACTGCTCGGTTCCGAACTCGCGCTGGTGTTCCGGCGTCGCCGCACGTGGGCGATGCTCGGGGCGCTCGCGCTCGTGCCGATCCTGATCGCGGTCGCCGTGAAGCTCACCACCGACGGCGATGACGGCGGGCCGGCGTTCCTCGGCGACATCACCAACAACGGCCTGTTCGTGGCGTTCACCGCACTGACCGTGTCGATCCCGCTGTTCCTGCCGCTGACCGTCGGCGTGGTCGCCGGTGACACCGTCGCGGGCGAGGCCAGCCACGGCACGATCCGCTACCTGCTCGTCGCACCGACGGGCCGCGTGCGGTTCATCCTGGTGAAGTTCGCCGGTGCCGTCGCGTTCTGCCTGGCCGCCACCCTGCTGGTGGTGCTGGTCGGTGCGGCGATCGGCGCCGTGCTGTTCCCGATCGGCCCCGTCACGCTGCTCTCCGGCACCCAGGTGGGCGGCTGGTCGTACGCCGGACGCGCCCTGCTGCTCGCGCTGTACGTCGCGATGTCGATGCTCGGGCTCGTGGCGATCGGCATGTTCACGTCGACGCTGACGAACGTGCCGGTCGGCGCGATGGCCGCGACGGTCGTGCTCGCCGGGGCGTCGCAGGTGCTCGACCAGCTCCCCCAGCTCGACTGGCTGCACCCGTTCCTGTTCTCGCACCAGTGGCTCGGGTTCGGCGACCTGCTGCGCGACCCGATCTCGTTCGACTCGTTCGGGTCGAACGCGGTGCTGCAGCTCGGGTACGTCGTGGTGTTCGGGGCGCTGGCGTACAGCCGGTTCGCCTCGAAGGACATCCTGAGCTGACGCGGCAGGGGCCCGGCACGACGGTGTCGGGCCCCTGCAACGCTCAGCTCGTTCCGCTCGCTCAGCTCGCGGGCGACGCCGATCCACCGGCCATCGTCTCCGTGTCGGTCCCCCGCGCATCGGCGTACCGGTCGCGCAGGTCACGGGCCTTCTCGGAGCGGTACCAGTCGAGCCGCGCCCCGGTCTCCACCGTCTGCATCCCGATCACGACCTTGCCGCGGGACTTCATCTCGGCCAGGTCCTCGTAGGCCTCGACGATGTACTCGAACGGGTAGAAGCCCGAGATCAGGACCTGCACGCGACGGTCCTGCACGGCCTTCGCCAGCAGGGTGAGCAGTTCGCGGGTCTCCTCGTCCTCGGCGGGTGCGCGGAGGAACCGGACCTCGATGTCCCGGCGCTCCTCGGACGACACGAACCGCTCCTGGCCGACGCCGAGCCGCTCGGCCAGCAGCTCGGCGTTGCTCTCGCCGTGGTTGTCGATGAACGCGGTGATCGGCCGGCCGTCGGCGATGTCGCGGATGCGGTCTTCCTCGCCCTCGCCGTAGGCGACGGGGAGCGTGCCGATCTGTCGCAGGTAGTCGTGGTTGCGGGGGCTGCCGAGGGCGATCACGGTCGCGCCGGCGTCGTGCGCCAGCTGGCACTCGATGTGTCCGACGCCACCGGCTGCGGCCGAGATCACGACGGTGTCCTGCGGTCCGAGCCGGAGCGACCGGACGACCGACACCGCGGTGCAGCCCGCCAGGTACAGGCCGCCGGCGACCTCCCACCCGACGTGCTCCGGCTTCTTGATGACGGCGCCGCGCGGCACCGCGATCCACGTGGCGTGGGCGCCGCCGGTCGGCGCGTGTCCCATCACCTCGTCGCCGATGCGGAGGTCCTTCACGCCGTCGCCCCGCGCGCGCACGATGCCGGCGAAGTCGACGCCCTGGTGTGCGGGGAACTCGAGGTCGACGTGGTCGCGGAGCTTCCCCTCGCGCAGGAACCGCTCGATGTGGTTCAGGCCTGCGGCCACGATCTCGACGACGATCTCGCCCGGTCCGGCCTCGGGCTTCTGCTGGGGGACGAGCTCGACGACGTCGAAGTCGCCGTACCGGTCGTACTGCACTGCACTGCCGACTCGCATGGGTGCTCCTTCGCTCCAGGTGTGCGTCCGTGCTACTCGGTGTTCCCGCACGCAACCCGAAGACGTGGGGTACCGCGGCTGTGGACGTCACCAGACGACGGACTGGAGGCCCGTGGCGGCGCCGCCACGGGCCTCCAGTCCGCCGTCACCCGCGTCCACCGCGCGTGGGGCCCACGCGTGGAGCCGACGCAACCGGGCTCAGTGCTTGCCGGCCGCCGCGATGACGGCGCGGACCGTCTCGGGGTCGAGGCGGAACGCCCGCGGGTCGGCGTCACCCCGTGGCACGCGGACCGGTGTCGACCAGACGGAGCCGTCCGCGGCGACGTCGACGACGAGTGCGCCGCTGTCGACGACGGCCGATTCCTCGTCGTACGGGCCGACGACGTCGGTGTCGTTCGCGACACCGGGGGCGACGAGGACCGGGACGCCTGCGAGTGACCCGGCGAAGTGGTGGTGGTAGTGGCCGGCGAGGACGACCCGCACGTCGGAACCGCGGATGACGTCGGCGAGCGCCTCGGGGTTCTGCAGGCGGAGGGCCTCGTGCAGCTCGGTCGGGGCGGGCAGCGGCGGGTGGTGCAGGACGACGACGGTGCCGTGCGGGGCGTCGTCCGGGCCGCTGTGGGCGTCTTCGGCGAGGGCCGTGCGCAGGTGCTCGAGCGCCGTGTCGCTGAGCTCGCCGTACCCGGCACCCGGGACGCTCGTGTCGACGGTCACGATCCGGCGCCCGGCGACGACCGACTGCCCGGAGACGGGGACCGTCGGCGGCAGGTACTCCAGCGTGTGCAGCAGCGCCGTGCCGCCGTCGCCCAGGACGTGCCCGTTCGCCAGGACCTGCCGGAAGCCCTCGCGCAGGTCGTGGTTGCCGGGGACCGCGACGACGGCCGCACCGTGCCGCTCCGCCCAGCCGCCGACGCGGTCCCGCACGGTCGCGTAGGACTCGGGGCTGCCGTCCTCGGAGACGTCGCCCGAGACCACCACCAGCCCGATGCCGGGCACCTCGTCGACGTGGGCGAGCAGCCGTTCGAGGGCGGCCGTGGTGTCGACCGCGCCCTGGTGCAGGGCTCCGTCGCCGGTCAGGTGGGTGTCGGAGAGGTGGAGGATGCGGAGGGTCCCGGCTGCTGGCGGCTGCATGCGTCCACGGTAGCCACGGCCCCCGTCAGTCCGGTGCTGCCGCGAGCTGGTCCTCCAGGTTGAACACCTCGGGCAGCACCCGCGCCGTCTGGTCGGCGCGCCCGGTGGCGCCGGCGAAGAGGTCCTGCATGTGCGCCTCCCACGCCGCGGCAACCTCGGAGGCCGCGAGCGCGGCGTCCGCATCGGCCACCGAGTCGGTCTCGTAGTACCCGATGAGCAGTCCGTCGTCGTCGAGGAACAGCGAGTAGTTCCGCCGCCCCGCCGCCGCGATCGCCCGGAGCATCGCCGGCCACACGGCGGCGTGCCGCTCGCGGTAGGCGTCGAGCAGCTCGACCTGCACCTGCAGCCGGAAGCAGACGCGGGTCACCGGCCGGCCTGTTCGCGGCGGCGCTGCTCGGCGTCGTGGACGGTGCGCTCGTCGGCGGCGCGGACCGTCCCGGTGACCGTGGTGACGGTCCCGTAGCGCTCGGCCTCGATCGCCTCGAGGGTCTTGCCCTGCGTGCGCGGTGCCCAGATCGTGCCGACCAGGAACGACAGCGCGAGGAGGCCGAGGATCAGGCCGCCGAGGGCCCGCAGCCCGATGTCCGACAGCAGCAGCGGGAACCAGATGCTCAGCAGTCCGACCATGACACGGGCGGCCAGGAACAGCACGCCCTGGGCGCTGGCGCGGTACCGGGTGGCGAAGAGCTCGCTCGTCCACAGGCCGTAGAACGCCTGTGCGCCGATGCCCGACGAGACGCCCCACGCCACGGCGAAGAACAGCAGGGTGCCGAGGTTGGCGGGCGCGTAGATGAGGACGGCCCACGCGATGATCGCCAGCACGGCCCCGGCGGCGTAGAGCGCGCGGCGGCTGACCCGGTCGGCGTACCGCATGAAGCCGAAGTACGTCGCGGCGACGGTGCAGCCCCAGACCAGGATCTGCAGTCCGTACTGCTCGGTGACGCTCGTGACCCCGGTCGCCGCGTACACCCGCGGCTGGAAGATGCCGGCCTGCCCGGCGACGGTGTTCCAGAGCGCGTAGACGCCGAACAGGAACAGCATCGCGGTCAGGTTCTTCCGGCGGCTGAACAGCTGCGTGATCCCGTGGAAGAAGTTCGCCGTGCCGGTGGCCGCGCGCTCGTCCTTCCAGATCGCTGACTCAGGCAGCCCGCGGCGGAGCCACCACACGATCGCGGCGACGACGAACAGGTGGGCGAAGATCAGGCGGCTCCCGAGCAGACCGAGCGGGGCGGCGGCGATCGCCAGGGCGAACCCGACCATCGGTCCGATCGACCACGCGAGCTGTGCCGTGCCGACGTGGGCCGCACGCTTGTCCGCGGGGGCCTGCTCGGCGATGTAGGTCCAGCTCGCCGGCACGCCCGCCCCGACGGCGATGCCGGTCAGGATGAAACCGACCAGGAGCATGCCGTAGCTGCCGGCGAACACCGCGAGCAGGATGCCGAGCATGTAGAGAAGCAGGTCGTACGTGTAGATGAACTTCCGGCCGTACCGGTCGCACAGCGGTCCGCCGACGATCGCGCCGACGGCGGCACCGAAGGCGTTCGCGGACAGGCTCGCGAGCAGGCCGACCTCGAGGTCGCCGATCCGGAACTCTGCCTGCCACAGGCTGAGGCTCGTGGCGATCGCGATGATCGACCCCGACTCGATGTAGTTCGACATGGCCACCGAGACGGTGGCCTTCCAGCCCGTGGTGTTCCGGGCTCCGATGCGGACCGCCATTGGTCCTCCGTTCGCGTGTTCGTCGGTGAATCGTTTCAACGGGACGACGAGGACGATAGCGCTCCGGTACGCGCGCTGGCAAGAGCGGTTTCGTCTGGCTGCGCCTCGCACCGTGCGCGGGCGCTCGCCCCGTGCGAGGTTGCGCACTCGGTGCGAGCCTTTCCACCCCGCACCGAGTGCGGAACCTCGCACCAGCCGCACGGCTCGCACCGGCCGCGCGCCTCGCACCAGCCTCACGCCTCGCACCGTGCGCGGGCAGTCGACGCGACCACCCCACGGACGGGAGGCCCGGCACCGGCCCGCCCCGCGCCTCCCGTCCGCGTTTTCCACAGATCACGGCGCGGGCCGACCGCGCGGACCGCGCCGATGCCAGGATGGCCACATGGCGGTCAGTGTGCGAGAGGTGGCAGCGCTCGCGGGCGTGTCCCTCGGCACGGTGTCGAACGTGCTGAACCGCCCCGACAAGGTCGCTCCCGGCACGGTGGAACGCGTGCAATCGGCGATCGCGACGCTCGGGTTCGTCCGCAACGACTCCGCACGGCAGCTCCGAGCCGGGCGCAGCTCCACCGTCGGCCTCATCGTGCTCGACGGCGGCAACCCGTTCTTCACCGACGTCGCCCGGGGCGCCGAGGACGCCGCGATGGACAACGGCCTCGCGGTCCTGATCGGCAACTCCGACGAGTCGACCGACCGTGAACGCACCTACGTCGACCTGTTCGAGGAACGCCGTGTCGCCGGACTCCTGATCTCCCCCGCCGGCGACGACCTGTCCCGGCTCGCGCGGCTGCGCGACCAGGGCACCGCCGTGGTGCTGGTGGACCGTCGTGCCGACGACGAGCACTTCGCCTCGGTCTCCGTCGACGACGTCGCGGGTGGCCGCATCGCGGTCGAGCACCTCGCGGCGATCGGCCGCACCCACATCGCCTTCGTCGGCGGGCCGTTCGGCATCCGCCAGGTCGCCGACCGGCACGCCGGGGCACTCGCCGCCGCCCAGGCCGCGGGCATCCGGCTCGAAGCCCTGCCGACCACCTCGCTGTCCGTGCTCGAAGGGCGCCGCATCGGCGAAGCGATCCAGGCCCGCCCGGCCGCCGATCGCCCGGACGCCGTCTTCGCCGCCAACGACCTGCTCGCCGTCGGGCTCGAACAGGCCTTCATCATGCGCGGCACCATCGCGGTGCCCGAGCAGATCGCCATCGTCGGGTACGACGACATCGCGTTCGCCGAGTCCGCGGTGGTCCCGCTGACGTCCGTGCGGCAGCCGGCGCAGGACCTCGGTCGCCGCGCGATCGAACTCCTGACGAAGCAGGTCGAGCAGGGGCAGGACATCGACCTCGAGCACGTGGAGTTCACACCGGAGCTCGTGGTGCGGCAGTCCTCCGTCGCCGACGCCTAGGGCCCGGTCCGGACACGGCTCCCCCGCCGCCTACGATCGGAGCATGGTGCATGTCCCCCGGCGCGACGGTCCGCCGAGCGTGCACCACGTCGCAGCCCGGGCCGGGGTCTCGCTCGCGACCGTCTCGAACGTCCTGAACCACCCCGAGCGGGTCGCCGACGCGACCGCCGCACGCGTGCGGGACGCGATCGACGCGCTCGGGTACACGCCGAACCGCAACGCCCGGGCGCTGGTGTCCGGCAGCACGCGCGCGATCGGCCTGGTGGTGATGTCGCTGCGGAACTCCCTGTTCAGCGACATGGTCAACGGCGCACAGCTGGCCGCACGGGAACGCGGCTTCACCCTGCTGATCGCCAGCAGCGAGGACGACCTCCAGGCGCAGGGCGAACACCTCGCCTACCTCGAGAGCGCCCGGGTGTCGGGGATCCTGCTCGCCTCGATGACGGAGTCCCGCGACCAGGTCGAGGTCGCGCGGCGCCACGGCCGACCCGTCGTGTACGTCAACTACGAGCCGACCGAGCCCGACGCGTGTGCGGTGGTCGTGGACAACGAGCAGGCCGGGTTCCTGGCGACCGAGCACCTGATCGACCGCGGCTGCCGACGCATCGGGTTCGTGAGCGCCCGTCCGGACCTGCAGCCCGTCGACCGCCGACGGGCCGGCGTGCTGCGGGCCGTCGCGGCGCACCCGGGGGTCGAGCTCGTCGACGTCGACGCCGGGGACATCGACCCGCCCGGAGGCACCGACGCCGGGCTCCGCATCGCCCGGATGCCCGAGGACGAACGCCCCGACGGGGTGCTGGGTGTGACCGACCTGCTCGCGATGGCGGTCGTCTCCGAGCTCCGAGCCGCCGGGATCCGCGTCCCCGAGGACATCCCCGTGTCCGGCTGCGACCACAACTCCGTGGCGTGGGGTGGTGCGGTGCCGCTGACCTCGGTGACGATGCACGGCTCCGAGATGGGTGCGGCCGCGGTGGAACTGCTGCTCGAGGAGCTCACCGACCCGATGCACGTGCACCGGACCGTCGTGCTCGGCAGCGAGCTGGTGCCGCGCGAGAGCACGCTCGGTCGCGAGGGCGCGGCCGCAGCGGCCGCCGCCGCAGCCGTCGCGGGCACGACACCGAGCGACCCGAGGCGCACCGAGGCCTGACCGGCGGCGGACCAACCCGCGAAAGCGACACATCCGCGGGTCGTCGCCGCGTCCGGTCCGCCAGAGCGACAGATCGGCGCGAACGTTCGGCGGCACACTGTCGCTTTCGCGGGCTGCGGGCAGCGGGCAGCGGGCAGCGGGCAGCGGACTGCGGGCCGCGCCGGCGCGCACGAGGCGACGCGGGCCCGCGGACGCGACCGGGCGCCGGACGGGAGGCGCGGGGCGGGGCCGGCACGGGCCTCCCGGCCGGCGGGCGGCGCGACCACCGCACGGTGCAGCACCGCGCGTCGGCTCGTGCGAGGTTGCGCACTCCGTGCGAGCCCGCGCGCCCGTCACCGAGTGTGGAACCTCGCACCGAACGACGAACGAGCGAGCAAGCGAACGAGCCGCGCGTAACGAAATCGGCACAGCGATTGACACGCTTCAATCCTCGTGGTTCCATCCTGATTGAAACGTTCTAAAACGCAGTAACCGGACCCCGCGAC
This sequence comes from Curtobacterium sp. MMLR14_002, assembly GCF_001864975.1. Lineage (NCBI taxonomy): Bacteria > Bacillati > Actinomycetota > Actinomycetes > Micrococcales > Microbacteriaceae > Curtobacterium > Curtobacterium sp. MMLR14_002. The sequence continues at coordinate 13,504 of NZ_MJGT01000052.1, read as the reverse complement.
GGCGCGGGATCCGGGTCCGTTTCACCCGGGGTACCCCAGCCCCGGGCCTTACGAGGAGGTAAGGAATGTCAGTTCGTTCCATGACCAAGCGCGCGATCGCCATCGGCGGCGCGACGGTCCTGATCGGCGGGCTCGCAGCGTGCTCGTCCGGCGGCTCCGCCGACGAAGGCGGCGGCAAGGTCGAGATCACCTACCAGGCCGACAACGCCCCGGCCACCGCGGCCACCGCGAAGCCGCTCATCGAGGCCTTCGAGAAGGCCAACCCCGACATCACCGTCAAGTTCGACACCCGACCCCAGGGCACCGACGGCGACAACCTGATCAAGACCCGCCTGTCGACCGGCGAGGCCGCCGACGTCTTCAACTACAACTCCGGCTCGCTCATGCAGGCCCTCAACCCGGACAACACCCTGGTGGACCTGTCCGACGAGAAGTGGGCGAGTGACGTCGACCCGCAGTTCACCAAGGTCGTCAGCACCGACAAGGGCATGTACGGCGCCCCGTTCGGCACGAGCTTCGGCGGCGCGGTGCTCTACAACACGAAGGTCTACGACGACCTCGGCCTCAAGGTCCCGACCACGTGGGACGAGTTCATCAGCAACAGCGAGAAGATCAAGGACGCCGGCGACGTCGCCCCGATCATCCAGACCTACGGCGACACCTGGACCAGCCAGCTCTTCGTCCTCGGCGACTTCGCGAACATCACCGCGCAGGACGACAAGTGGGCGGACGACTACACCGCCAACAAGGAGTCCTACGCCGACGAACCCGCACTCGCCGGGTTCGAGCACCTCGCCGAGGGCAAGGACAAGGACCTCTACAACGAGGACTACGCCTCGGCCACGCAGGCGAACGGCCTGAAGATGCTGGCCGACGGCACCGGCGCGCAGTACCCGATGCTCACGAACGCGATCTCGGCGATCCAGCAGGACTCCCCCGACGCCGTCGACGACATCGGCGCGTTCGCCCTGCCGGCCGAGGACGCCGCGGACACGAACCTGACGATCTGGGAGCCGAACGGCCTGTACATCCCGAAGACGACCACGGGCGACAAGCTGGCCGCGGCGAAGAAGTTCGTCGCCTTCGCGAACTCCACCGAGGGCTGCCAGGTGCAGAACGACACCGGCACCCCCGCCGGCCCGTACGTCATCTCGACCTGCTCGCTGCCGGACGACGTGCCCCCGATGATCGACGACCTGCAGCAGTACCTGGACGACGGCAAGGCGAGCCCCGCGCTCGAGTTCCTGTCCCCGATCAAGGGCCCGAACCTCGAGAAGATCTGCGTGCAGGTCGGCTCGGGCATCACCACCGCGAGCAAGGGTGCCGACCAGTACGACGACGACGTCGTCCAGCAGGCACAGCAGCTCGGCATCAAGGGCTGGTGATCGGCGTGACCGCGACCCTCACGACGGCGGTGGCCCCGCCGCAGACACGCAAGGCCGGCCGCCCCGGACCAGCGCGCAAGCGGATGCGCTCGTTCTACCCCGCGTGGTTCTTCATCCCCGCGATCGCGCTGTACGTCGTGTTCTTCGCGGTCCCGACCTTCGCCGGGTTCTACTTCTCGCTCACCCGCTGGACGCTGTTCGACCAGACCTTCATCGGCTTCGACAACTTCGTCCGGTTCTTCCAGGACCCGCAGCTCGTCTCCGGGTTCGTGCACACCTTCCAGTACGGCTTCGTGACGAGCGCGGCAAAGGTGGTCCTCGGACTCGCCCTCGCCCTGCTCCTCACGTCGCCCGTGCTGGGGCGCGGCTACCTGCGGGCGGTCGTGTTCTTCCCGGTGCTCGTGTCGACCATCGGCATCGGCATCACGTTCAAGGCGCTGATGGACCCCTTCCACGGGATCATCAACGGCGTGCTGGGTTCGGTCGGCCTGCCCACCCCCGGGTGGCTGACCGACCCGGCGCTCGCCCTGTGGAGCGTCGCCGCGGTGGACGTCTGGAAGGGCGTCGGCATCGCGACGCTCATCTTCATCGCCGGCATCGTGGCGATCCCGCAGGAGTACTTCGAGGCGGCACGGGTCGACGGCGCGAGCGCGTGGTCGATCTTCCGGAACATCACGTTGCCGCTGTCCCGCCCCGCGATGGGCACGGTCATCATCCTGTCGCTCATCGGCGGCCTGCGGTCGTTCGACCTGATCTGGGCGATGACCGGCGGCGGGCCGGGGTTCACGAGCGACGTGATCGCGAGCGTGATCTACAAGCAGTACCAGGCCGGGTTCTACGGCCTGTCCACCGCCGGCAACGTGGTCCTGTTCGTCGTCGTCACGGCGATCATGGTGCCGATCTCGTGGCTCCTCAACCGCAAGGAGGCGGACCTGTGACCGCCGCCACCACCCCCGGGACCGGTCACGCGCCGACGTCCGGCAGCCGCCGCCCGACACCGGCGAGCCGGAACCGCCACCCCGGGCGTGCCCGCCGGTGGATCATCGGCTCGATCGCCATCGTCGTCAGCTTCGTCGTCTTCCTGGTGCCGTTCGTCTTCGTCCTGCTCCAGGCGGCGAAGAACCCGGCCGAGGCGAACCAGCTCGGCTTCAGCCTGCCGACCGACTGGCAGCTGTGGCAGAACCTGCAGGCGGTGTTCCAGAGCGGCGACGGTGGGATCCTCCGCGCGTTCTGGAACAGCGCCCTGCTCACCGTCGGCAGCGTCACCGTCATGGTCGTGTTCTCGGCGATGGTCGGGTACGTCCTGCAGCGGCGGCCGAGCCGGTGGAACGCCCTGATCAACTTCTTCGTGCTGGCGGGGCTCATCGTGCCGCCGGCGATCGTGCCGACCATCTGGGTGCTGCAGGGGCTCAACCTGTTCAAGACCATGGGCGGGATGATCCTCATCGAGGCGACCTTCGGCCTGTCGTTCTGCATCCTGCTGTTCCGGGCGTTCGTCGCGACGATCCCGAAGGAACTCGACGAGGCCGCCGTGCTCGACGGTGCCGGCCCGATCCGCCTGTTCTTCGGGGTGGTGCTGCCGCTGCTCAAGCCGGTGATCATCACGGTCGTGCTCGTGCAGTCGGTGACGGTGTTCAACGACTTCACCAACCCGCTGTACTTCCTGCCGGGGTCCGAGAACGCGACGGTGCAGCAGACGCTCTACGCGTTCCAGAGTCAGTCGGTCAGCCAGCTGAACCTGCTGTTCACCGACGTGCTGCTCATCACGATCCCGCCGCTGATCCTCTACGTCTTCTTCAACCGTCAGATCGTCGCCGGCATGACCAGCGGCGCCGTCAAGGGCTGACCGCCCACCCCGGCCTGGAGGCGCGACCCGCCTCCGCCACACCGCCCACCCGGGCGGACGGCCGGGCCCACGACCCCCGCACCGGTCGACGACGACCGGTCGCGTGAAAGGACCACCACATGACCACCTGGACCGCACCGTTCATCGCGGCCGACACCGACCTCGGCAGCGCCCCGATCCTGCGTCGGAAGTTCACCCTCGACGACGGCCACGGCGCCGCCACCGCCGCCACCCTCGACGTCAGCGCCCTCGGCGTCGTCGAGGCCTGGCTCGGCGGGCAGCGCGTCTCCGACCACCTGCTCGAACCGGGGTGGACGAGCTACGAGTGGCGCATCCGCGTCGTCTCGCACGACGTCACCGAGCACCTGACCGACACGATCCCCGGGCAGCCGGCCGTGCTCGCGCTCGTCGTCGGCAACGGCTGGGCAGCCGGACGCCTGGCCTGGGGCGGCGGCGGTGGCTGGTACACCGACGAGCGCGCCGGGTTCGCCGAACTCCGGATCACCTTCGACGACGGGCACGAGCAGCACGTCACGACCGACACCGACTGGCAGGCCCTGTCGAGCGCGATCACCGCGGACCAGCTCTACGACGGGCAGGACATCGACGCCCGACTCCGCGACGGGTCGTTCCTGACGCCCGGCGAGGTCACCGTGCCCAGCGTCGACGGCCACCAGGGACGGACGAGCACGGTGCACACGGTCGACATCGGCGAGCGCGAACTCGTCGCCGACACGGTGCCGCCGGTGCGCCCGCTGGCCGAGATCGCCCCGGTGGCGATCTGGACGAGCCCGTCGGGAGCGACCCTGCTCGACTTCGGCGTGAACCTGGTCGGGTGGCTCCGCGTCACCGCGACCGGCCCGGCCGGCACCGTGCTGACCCTGCAGCACGCCGAGGTGCTCGAGCACGACGAGCTCGGCACCCGCCCACTGCGCACCGCGAAGGCGACGGACCACTTCACCCTGCGCGGTGACGACGAGCCCGAGACGTTCGAGCCCCGGTTCACGTTCCACGGGTTCCGGTACGCGCAGGTCGACGGCTGGCCGGGTACGCACGACGAACTCCGCGCCGCGGTCACCGCCGTGCAGGTCGGGTCGGACCTCACCCGCACCGGCACGTTCGCGTCGAGCCACGAGCTGCTGAACACCTTCCACGACAACGTCGTCCGGGGCATGCAGGGCAACTTCCTGAGCGTGCCGACGGACTGCCCGCAGCGCGACGAGCGACTCGGCTGGACGGGCGACATCGCCGCGTTCGCCCCGACGGCCTCGTACCTGTTCGACACCCGGACGTTCCTGGCCGACTGGCTGCGCGACGTCTGGCTCGAGCAGCAGCACGCCGACGGGGTCATCCCGTTCGTGGTGCCGGACGTGCTGAAGTACTCCCCCGCCGAGGACTTCGGTACGCCCGACGCGACCGCCGTCTGGTCGGACGCCGGCGTCTGGGTGCCGTGGACGCTGTACCAGGCGTACGGCGACACCGCGGTGCTCGAGGAGCAGTTCGACTCGATGGCCGCACACCTGCGCCGGGTCCGTGACCACCTGTCCCCGGAGGACCTGTGGGACACCGTGTTCCAGTTCGGCGACTGGCTCGACCCGGACGCCCCGCCCGAGGCCCCGGCCGACGCGAAGGCCGACAAGGGCGTCGTCGCGACGATCTGCGCCTACCGGTCCGCGACGATCGTGGCGGACGCGGCGGAGTTGTTGGGCGGTCACGAGGCGGAAGCAGCGGAGTTCCGGGAACTCGCCACGCGCCTCCAGGCCGGGTTCCGCACCCACTACCTGCAGGACGACGGGCGGATCCTGTCGGACGCGACCACGGTGTACACGCTGGCGATCGTGTTCGGGATCCTGTCCGAGCAGGAGCAGGCCGTGGCCGGCGACCGTCTCGCCGAGCTGGTCGAGGCGTCCGGGTACCGGATCTCGACGGGCTTCGCGGGAACGCCCTTCATCACCGACGCGCTGACGCAGACCGGCCACCTGGAGGACGCCTACCGGCTGCTGCTGCAGACGGAGTGCCCGTCGTGGCTGTACCCGGTGACGATGGGCGCGACGACGGTGTGGGAGCGGTGGGACTCGATGCTGCCGGACGGCACGATCAACCCGGGTGAGATGACCTCGTTCAACCACTACGCACTCGGTGCCGTGGCGGACTGGATGCACCGGGTGGTGGGTGGCCTGTCGCCGCTGTCGCCGGGGTACGAGACCGTGCTCATCGCCCCGCAGCCGGGCGGTGGGCTGACGTGGGCGGAGACCTCGCTCGACACCGTGCACGGGCACGTCGCGGTGCGGTGGGAGCTCGTCGACGGGGAGTTGCGCGTCCGGGCGACCGTGCCCGAGGGCGTCTCGGCCGTGGTGCGCCTGCCGGGTGCTGCGGAGCAGTGGCTCGGCGGCGGAACGCACGACCTGCGCGCACCCGCCGCGGTCCCCGCCGCGTAGGGGTCTGGCGGGCGGAAGGTGGGCCGGTCACGATGGGTGCGCAGGACGCCTGGCGGCGTTCGCCCGGCGGCGCGCCCCCGGGCGGGCTTCGCGCCCCGATTCTTCGGGGCGCGAAGACCGCAACGGGGCGCGCCGCCCGCCAGCGCAGCCCGCCCCCTCGCTCCGCGAGCAATCCGCTCGTCCCGCGCCCGTCCCGCGCTCGTCCCGCGCCCGTCCCGCGCTCGTCCTGCGCCCGCCCCCTCGCTCCGCGAGCAATCCGCTCGTATCGCGCCCCCGTGCGCGCATCGCGCCCCGACTCTCCAGGGCGCGATGCCCGCAACGGGGTGCGCGACGCAGCACCACCCACCACGGTTGCGCGAAGCCCGCGCAAGCCGTACCGTATGAAACGATTCAATCGCACACGAGGAAGTGACACGATGACATCGACCCCGAGTTTCGCCGGCATCGCCGACCAGCTGGCACGACAGCAGATCGAGCTGCCCAGCTGGGCCTTCGGCAACTCCGGCACCCGCTTCAAGGTGTTCAGCACGCCGGGCACCCCGCGCGACCCCTACGAGAAGATCGCCGACGCCGCCCAGGTGCAGAAGCACACCGGCCTGGCGCCCACCGTCGCACTGCACATCCCGTGGGACCTGGTGGACGACTTCGCCGACCTCAAGCGCCACGCCGAGGAGCACGGGGTCTCGCTCGGCACCGTCAACTCGAACACGTTCCAGGACGACGACTACAAGTTCGGCGCCCTGACCCACGTCGACGAGACGATCCGGCAGAAGGCAATCGACCACCACCTGCGCTGCATCGACGTGATGGACGCCACCGGCAGCCGCGACCTGAAGATCTGGCTCGCCGAGGGCTCGAACTACCCGGGGCAGGAGGACATGCGCTCCCGCCAGGACCGCCTGCACGAGTCGCTCAGCACGATCTACGACCGCCTCGGTGCCGACCAGCGGCTCGTGCTCGAGTACAAGTTCTTCGAGCCGTCGTTCTACCACACGGACGTTCCCGACTGGGGCACCAGCTACGTGCAGACGGCGGCGCTCGGGCCGAAGGCGATGGTCTGCCTCGACACCGGGCACCACGCCCCCGGCACGAACATCGAGTTCATCGTGATGCAGCTCCTGCGCCTCGGCAAGCTCGGTTCCTTCGACTTCAACTCGCGCTTCTACGCCGACGACGACCTGATCGTGGGCGCCGCGGACCCGTTCCAGCTGTTCCGGATCCTGGTCGAGGTCATCCGCGGCGGCGGGTACGACAACCCCGACGTCGCGTTCATGCTCGACCAGTGCCACAACATCGAGGACAAGATCCCCGGCCAGATCCGCTCGGTGCTCAACGTGCAGGAGATGACGGCCCGCGCACTGCTCCTCGACCGCGTCGCACTGACCGCCGCGCAGGAGGCCCACGACGTCCTCGGCGCGAACGAGGTCTTCATGGACGCGTACCAGACCGACGTCCGGAAGGACCTGGCCGAGTGGCGCGAATCCCGCGGGCTGCCGGCGAACCCGATGCGCGCGTACCTGGATTCGGGCTACCAGCAGTCCATCGCCGAGGCCCGCGTCGGCGGCGTCCAGGCCGGCTGGGGCGCGTAGGAACATGACGAACACAGTGGAGGCACGGGTGGACCCCGCAATGCACGGCACCGACGCAGACACCACGATCCGGGCGCTGGTCGCGCGCTCGAACGCGCTCGGCTCGGATCCGCGGATCACGAACTACGCGGGCGGGAACACCTCCGCCAAGGGCACCGACACCGACCCCGTCACGGGCGAACCGGTCGAGCTGCTCTGGGTGAAGGGCTCCGGGGGCGACCTCGGCACCCTCACCCCGGCGGGCCTCGCGGTCCTGCGCGTCGACCGCGTCCGTGCCCTCCAGGACGTCTACCCCGGGGTGGAGCGCGAGGACGAGATGGTCGCCGCCTTCGACTACACGCTGCACGGCAAGGGCGGTGCTGCGCCGTCGATCGACACCGCGATGCACGCCCTCGTCGACGCCGCCCACGTCGACCACCTGCACCCCGACGCCGGCATCGCGATCGCCACCGCGGCGGACGGTCCGGCCCTGACCGAGCGGATCTTCGGCGACCGGGTCGTCTGGGTGCCCTGGCGCCGGCCCGGGTTCCAGCTCGGGCTCGACATCGCAGGCGTCAAGCGTGACCACCCGCAGGCGATCGGCACGATCCTGGGCGGCCACGGCATCACGGCCTGGGGTGCCACGAGCGACGAGGCCGAAGCGAACTCCCGCTGGATCATCGACACCGCCGAGCGGTACCTCGCGGAGCACGGCAAGGCCGAACCGTTCGGCGGCCTCCGAGCGGGGTTCGAAGCACTGCCGACCGTCGAACGTCGCGCGCGCGCCGCAGCCCTCGCCCCGACGATCCGCGGCATCGCCGGGCACGACAAGCCGGTCGTCGGGCACGTCACCGACAGCGACGTCGTGCTCGAGTTCCTGGCGAGCGAGCGCGCCGAAGCACTCGCGGCCCTCGGCACGAGCTGCCCGGACCACTTCCTGCGCACCAAGGTCAAGCCGCTCATCCTCGACCTGCCCGCAACGGCCTCCGTCGAGGAGCAGACCGCCCGCCTGCAGGAACTGCACGAGCAGTACCGCGCGGACTACCAGGCCTACTACGACCGGCACGCGACGCCGGACTCCCCCGCGATCCGCGGCGCCGACCCGCTCATCGTGCTGGTGCCCGGTGTCGGGATGTTCTCGTACGGCAAGGACGCCCAGACCGCCCGCGTCGCCGGCGAGTTCTACGTCAACGCCATCAACGTGATGCGCGGTGCCGAGTCGGTCAGCACGTACGCCCCCATCGACGAGGCCGAGAAGTTCCGGATCGAGTACTGGGCCCTCGAAGAGGCGAAGCTGCAGCGGATGCCCGCACCCAAGAAGCTCGCGACGCGCATCGCCCTGGTCACCGGAGCCGCATCGGGCATCGGCAAGGCGATCGCGAAGCGCCTGGCGGCCGAGGGCGCCGCGGTCGTCATCGCCGACCTCGACCTGGCGAAGGCGCAGGAAGCGGCAGCCGAGATCGGTGGCCCGGACCAGGCGATCGGCGTCGCGGCGAACGTCACCGACGCCGGCGCGATCGACCAGGCGATCCAGCAGGCCCTGCTGCACTTCGGCGGCCTCGACCTCGTCGTGAACAACGCGGGGCTGTCGCTGTCCAAGAGCCTGCTCGAGACAACCGAGCAGGACTGGGACCTGCAGCACGACGTGATGGCGAAGGGCTCGTTCCTGGTGTCGAAGGCCGCGGCGAAGGTGCTCATCGAGCAGGGCCTGGGCGGCGACATCGTCTACATCTCGTCGAAGAACTCGGTGTTCGCCGGGCCGAACAACATCGCGTACTCCGCCACGAAGGCCGACCAGGCCCACCAGGTGCGGCTGCTCGCGGCCGAGCTCGGGGAGCACGGCGTCCGCGTGAACGGCATCAACCCCGACGGCGTCGTGCGCGGCTCCGGCATCTTCGCGAGCGGCTGGGGCGCCAACCGCGCCAAGACGTACGGCATCGAGGAGCAGGACCTCGGCAAGTTCTACGCGCAGCGCACGATCCTGAAGCGCGAGGTCGTGCCCGAGAACGTCGCGAACGCCGTCTACGCCATCTGCACCGACGACTTCTCACACACCACCGGCCTGCACGTGCCCGTCGACGCCGGCGTCGCCGCCGCGTTCCTGCGGTAGCGACGACCAACGAGCGACGACCAACGAACCGAGCAGGAGCAGAGCATGCACACCAGCGGCAGCGTCGCCGCGGTCGACCTCGGGGCGAGCAGCGGCCGGGTGATCGTCGGCCACGTCGACCCCGACGGGGTCCGGATGGACCACGTCGCCCGGTTCCCGAACGGCCCCGTCACCCTGCACGAGGGCGACGCCGACACCGGCCGCGACGCCCTGCACTGGGACGTCGTCGAGCTGTACCGACAGGTGACCGAGGGGCTCCGGCGCGCGTTCGCCGAGCACCCCGCGATCTCCAGCATCGGGATCGACTCGTGGGCGGTCGACTACGGCCTGCTCCGCGACGGCCGACTGCTCGGGCTGCCGTCGCACTACCGCGACGACCGGCACCAGGGCGGTGTCCTCCCCGTGCACGACCGGATGGACGCCACCGAGCTGTACGCGCGGAACGGCCTGCAGCACCTGCCGTTCAACACCGTGTTCCAGTGGGCTGCCGACCCGTCGCTGCAGCTCGCGCAGCGTGCGCTGCTCGTGCCCGACCTGCTCGGGTACTGGCTGACGGGGGTCGAGGCGGCCGAGCGCACGAACGCCTCGACGACCGGCGCACTGAACGCGACCACCCGTGGGTGGGACCCGGCGGTGCGGGCTGCTGCGGGCCTCCCGGCCGGGCTGCTGCCCACGCTGCGCGACCCAGGCGACCGCCTCGGCCCTCTGTTGCCGTCCGTCGCCGAGCTCGTCGGCGGCCAGGCCGACGTGACGCTGGTCGGTTCGCACGACACGGCGAGCGCCGTCGTCGCGGTGCCCGCGACGGAACCGGACTTCGCCTACATCTCGTCGGGCACGTGGTCGCTCGTCGGCGTCGAGCTCGACGCGCCCGTCCTGTCGGACGCGGCACGACGCGCGAACTGCACGAACGAGGGCGGTGTCGACGGCCGCGTCCGGTTCCTGAAGAACGTGTCCGGACTGTGGCTGCTGTCGGAGAGCGTCCGCACCTGGGAGCGTGGTGGCGACCACGTCGACCTGGAGGCCCTGCTCGCCTCCGCCGCGGCCGTCACCGCCCCGGTCCCCGTCTTCGACCCCGCGGACGAGTCGTTCACGGCGCCCGGCGACATGCCGGCGCGGATCGCCGCGTGGTGCGCGGCGCACGGGCTGAGCGCCCCCGCCTCGCGGGCGGAGTTCGTCCGGAGCATCCTCGAGTCCCTCGCGACGGCGTACGCCGAGACCCTGCGCACCATCGCCGACGTGACCGGCAAGACCATCCGGGTCGTGCACGTCGTGGGCGGCGGCTCGCAGAACCGGCTGCTCTGCCAGCTGACCGCGGACCGGACCGGCCTGCCGGTCGTGGCCGGCCCGGTCGAGGCCACCGCACTCGGCAACGTGCTGGTGCAGGCGCGCGCCGCTGGACTCGCGGGCCTCGGAGGGGCTTCACTGGAGGCACTCCGCAGCATCGTCGCACGGAGCGTCGAGCCCGTGCGGTACACCCCGTCGGCGTCGTCGCGCGCCGATCCCGATCGATCCCCCGTCAGGAGCCACGCATGACCACGACCGACGACCAGCACCGGATCGACCCCGCAACCGGGGCACCGGCGCCCGCGACCGGGTCCGCGTCCGCAGCTCGCACGCGGGTCAAGCGACAGCTGCCGACGGTGCGGGACCTCGCACCGCTCATGCAGTTCAAGAAGCCCTCACTGCCGGGTCGGCGTCAGCGCCTCGAACAGGCCCTGACCATCTGGGACCTGCGGGACATCGCCGCCCGCCGCACCCCGAAGGCCGCGTTCGACTACACCGAGGGTGCGGCCGAGGCGGAGATCTCCCTCGCCCGTGCGCGGCAGGCGTTCGAGGACATCGAGTTCACCCCGGCGATCCTGCGGGACGTGTCGCGGGTGGACACCTCGCGTCAGGTGCTCGGGGCGCCGGTGTCGTACCCGTTCGGCATCGCGCCGACGGGCTTCACGCGGATGATGCAGACCGAGGGCGAGCGGGCCGGTGCCCGGGCCGCCGGACGTGCCGGCATCCCGTTCTCGCTCTCCACGATGGGCACCACCGCGATCGAGGACGTCCGCGACGCCAACCCGCACGGGCGCAACTGGTTCCAGCTGTACATGTGGAAGGACCGCGAGAAGTCGATGGCGCTGGTCTCCCGCGCCCAGCAGGCCGGGTTCGACACCCTGCTCGTCACCGTGGACGTGCCCGTCGCGGGTGCGCGGCTGCGGGACAAGCGGAACGGGTTCTCGATCCCGCCGCAGCTGAGTGCCCGGACCGTGGTGAACGCGATCCCGCGGCCGTGGTGGTGGTTCGACTTCCTGACCACCGAACCGCTGGCGTTCGCGTCGCTCGACCGCTGGTCCGGCACCGTCGGCGAGCTGCTCGACCACATGTTCGACCCGACCGTCACCTACGAGGACCTCGCCTGGATCCGTGACCAGTGGCAGGGCAAGATCGTCGTGAAGGGCGTGCAGTCCCTGGCGGACGCCAAGCGCCTGGCCGACCTGGGCGTCGACGGCATCACGCTGTCGAACCACGGTGGCCGGCAGCTGGACCGCGCCCCGGTTCCCTTCCACCTGCTGCCCTCCGTGGTCAAGGAGGTCGGGAAGGACACCGAGGTGCACCTCGACACGGGCATCATGTCCGGCGCCGACATCGTCGCCGCGGTGGCCCTCGGCGCGAGATTCACGATGGTCGGCCGTGCCTACCTGTACGGGCTGATGGCCGGCGGCGAGGCCGGGGTGGACCGGATGATCCAGATCCTGTCCGAGCAGATCGAGCGGACCATGCGGCTGCTCGGGGTGGCCTCGCTCGACGAGCTCGAGCCGGGGCACGTGACGCAGCTGCAGCGGTTGCAGCCGATCCCCCGGGCCTGAGCGGTCGGCTCGCCGCGCGTTGCATCGTGCACGTTCGGGCGGCGGACACCGGGCGTTCGTCGGTCGATTTCCGTGACGCCCCCCGAACGGGTCACAAATGATGCAAGATGTCCGTGGACGTGTCAACGAAACCCTCGGCATCCGGCCGGCTGGTGCGTCCGTCCCTCCCCGCATCCTGCGCCCGAGCATCCACGAGGAGCCCGACATCTCGACCCGAAGCACGTGCACGCCCTCGCGCGGCACGACCCCACGCACCACGCCCACGCCCCTGACCACCCGAGGGGGCACCCGATGATCCGCCACCGCGCGATCCTGGCGGTCGCGACCGCCGGCGCCCTGGTCCTCGGTGTCCCCACCGCCGCCTCCGCCCGCACCTGGTGGGGCTGGGACGGCGAACGCCGCTGGCACAACGCCCCGGTGAACCCCACCCCGACGCCGGCCCCGGACGAGACGGAGGCCCCGGCCCCCACCGACGAGTGGACCCCGGATGCGGTGCCCGAGCAGGACTCCGCGCCGATCGAGGACTCGGCCCCCGTGGCCGAGCCCGCGCCCGACGCAGAGGCCGAGCCCGAGTCCGAGGCCGCGCCCGAGGCGGAGGCCTCCCCCGCAGACCTGTCCGCGATCGCACCGGACGCCTCGTTCGTCGAGGACTTCACCACGAACGCCGTCACCGGCCTCGTCCAGTCGCTGTACCCGCAGTCGTGGCAGCCCTACCCCGACGGCACCTCGGGCATCTACGCGCCGAGCAAGACCGTGTCGGTGCACGACGGCGTGATGGACGTCGCCCTCGGCACCGGCGCCGGAGCGGCCGGCACCTTCGGCTCCTCCGACGGCGCCTGGGACCACGTCGGTGGCTCCTTCTCGGTCCGCGCGAAGGCGACCGGCGGCGACGGCAACGGCGCGGCCTTCATGCTGTGGCCGACGTCGAACGTGTGGGCGGACGGCGAGATCGACTTCCCCGAGGGCAACTTCGAGGACAGCCCCTCGGTGTTCCACCACTCGATGACCCCGGGCAAGGAAGCCGAGCGCGTTCAGCTCGGCACCGGCGTCTCGTGGCGCGACTGGCACACCTACAAGGTCGACTGGGTCCCCGGTGAGTCCGTGACCTACAGCGTCGACGGCAAGGTCCTCGGCACCATCACGCACGACGTGCCGACGACCCCGCACCGCTTCATGTTCCAGGTGGGCAACTGGGGCGAGAAGGGCAACCTGCTCATCGACTGGGTCTCGACGACCGAGTAGCGTCCGCAGGTCCGCACCACGGACGGACGGGAGGCCCGGTGCCAGCTGGCACCGGGCCTC